>CALCFH010000496.1 GCA_937900215.1 uncultured Cryomorphaceae bacterium | reverse complement strand
CGGATGGGACTAATCCAAATAATCTTTAGGCCTCTTTCAGGGGTATTTGCTTTGAGTAATAGAGGAAGTAAGAGCGAATAGGTTTTGCCACTTCCTGTAGGAGCATTTACAATACCTTCCTTCCCCTCTAACACCTTTTGCCAGGCTTCTATTTGAAAAGGAAAAGCCTTCCAACCATTTCCCCTAAACCATTGCAAGGCGGGTTTAAGTGTAGACTGAATTTCTTTTTGAGTCATAGGAATCTTGAACTAAGCCCAGAGCTTAAAAAATGTTTACTCAGATGGATTTAGTTTATTCTCCCTACGAATGATATCGCTGAGGGTACTGCGCTTCAACAGCTCAACCGTTTCATTTCTCAGTTCAAGAAAAACATCGCGCAAGCCACAGGTTTCTTCATCGTGGCACTCATCGCAACGCTCGTAGTATTTATGGGTAACACAAGGCAGTAGGGCAATGGGACCGTCGAATAAACGCATTACGTCTGCCAAATTAATCTCGTCTGCCGACTTAATCATATAATAACCGCCACCTGGTCCTTTTTTACTTCCTAAAATACCTGCCTTGCGCAGGTCTAGAAGAATGACTTCCAAAAATTTCTGCGGTACAGAAGCTTCATCAGAGATACGGTGTATGGTAATGGGTTCTGCCTCTGTCTTCTTAGCCAGAAGCAGAAGTGCGTTAATGCCGTATTTCGCTTTTTTAGAGAGCATGGCTCAAAGGTACATCAGCCATAAGAGCTTGATAAGAATTTGTTATTGGGGCAAAAGGCGAATCCTTATCTTCGCTTTTCTAAAATCTAATCGTACATAAATGGCAAAGACACCCATTACAGTGGCACATGGAGACGGCATTGGGCCCGAAATCATGGAGGCAACATTAAAAATTATATTGGCAGCAGGCGCTCAATTAGACATTGAAACAATTGATATAGGTGAGAAAGTATACTTAGCGGGCAACACCGCAGGTATGGCGCCTGAAGCTTGGGATTCTCTCCGTCGCACCAAGGTTTTCTTAAAGGCACCTATTACTACTCCACAAGGTGGAGGATATAAAAGCTTAAACGTTACTACTCGCAAGACCCTAGGATTGTACGCAAACGTGCGTCCGTGTATTTCATACAGTCCGTATGTAGCTACCAAGCATCCTATTATGGATTTGGTAATTGTACGTGAGAACGAAGAAGATTTGTATGCGGGCATAGAGCATCAGCAGACCGACGAGGTAACTCAGTGTTTAAAGTTGATTTCTTCTCCAGGTTCTGAGAAAATTGTTCGTTTTGCCTTTGAATATGCTAGAGCTTACGGACGAAAAAAGGTGACCTGCTTTACCAAGGATAATATCATGAAGCTTACCGACGGTTTGTTCCATAAGATTTTCGACGAAGTAGCAGCCGAATACCCAGATCTAGAAAGCGAACACTGGATTGTAGATATAGGAGCGGCCAAACTAGCCGATACCCCTGAGAACTTCGACGTTATTGTGATGCCCAACTTGTATGGAGACATTCTATCCGACGTGGCTGCTCAGATTACAGGTTCTGTAGGTTTAGGTGGAAGTGCCAATATTGGACAAGACTACGCTATGTTTGAGGCCATTCATGGTTCTGCACCTCGTCGTGCCGGACAGGATGTGGCCAATCCGAGCGGATTACTATTGGGAGCCATTCAGATGCTGGTTTACATTGGTCAGTCTGTTGTAGCTGAAAAAGTACACAATGCTTGGTTGCGTACTATGGAAGATGGAGTGCACACCTATGATTTATTTAAAGAAGGAACCAGCTCTGAAAAGGTTGGAACCTCTGCCTTTGCCGATGCCGTAATTGCACGCATTGGACAAAACCCTACGAAATTGAAAACAGTCGTTTACAAAAAAGGCGACAATGCACGAATTCAAGGTTTGGCCTCGCCAACCGTTCCTGCTAAAAAGGAAATAGTAGGCGTAGATATTTTTCTTCAGTGGACGGGTGACAAACGCGATCCGAATGTGCTTGGCAAACAGTTGGAAGCCTTCACCTCTTCTTCCTTTAAATTGCAAATGATTACCAATCGCGGATTGAAAGTGTATCCAAACGGACATCCTGAAACCTTCTGCACAGACCATTGGAGATGTCGTTTTACATCTGAGTCTATGTCAGAGGCTGGAAGTTATGCGGATGTTTTATCTCTCAGCACCCAGGTTTCAAAAGCCGGATTTGACATTATAAAAACAGAAAACCTGTGCACCTTCAATGGCGAGAAGAAATTCTCCATGGGCCAAGGACAATAAAACTGTCGTTTTTCGATAAACAAAGTCTGGTATTTTGCCAGACTTTTTTTTCAAATGCTGACTTCAATCAGTATCTCACTCTCTAGATAACAATAACTTTGATTTTATATAAACCCTCCATATGAAAACCATACTTGTACCCACTGATTTTTCAGACAACGCAATGCGCGCCTTAGAAGTAGCTATAGAAATTGCAAAAAAGGCAGGTAGTAGTATAGTCGCGTTCAACGCCTATGATATTCCATACAGCCAAAATGTAATGACCACTTCCCTCCTTGAAATCATGAAGGAGAATTCAGAAACGGGCATGAAAGATATTTATGCAAGATTAGAAGCAAGTGGACTGGCATTTAGAGTAGAATCTCGTTTGGGAAATCCCATTCGTGCGGTTAAAGAACTTGCCAAAAAAGAGAATGCAGATCTTGTGGTCTTAGGAACCAAAGGTGCTAGTGGAATTGAAGAAATTCTAATTGGAAGCAATGCAGCATCCATTCTTCATGCAGTAGATTGCCCCGTGCTGGCCATACCTGCAAACGGAACCATAGACGACTGGAAAACCATAGTCTATGCTTGTGATTTAAACAACAATGGAGAACAAGCAGCCCTGAGCCAATTAAAATCGATTGCCAAGACCTTCGGCTCTACCATCGCTGTTGTGCACGTTCAAGACAAAGACGACAAGGAGCTACATGTGATAAACCGCTACCATTATGAGAAATACTTAGACGGAATTGAACTTTCTTTTCATGTATTAGAAGACCTGGGCGGTGTAGAAAAAACCATTTTGAAGTTTGCCCAAGAACAGAATGCAGATCTTCTGGCACTCTTGGCTCGGAGATATGGTTTTTTACAAGGTATGTTCCACAAGAGTATGACAAGTCAAATAGCTTATCACAGCCGTTTGCCCTTTTTAACACTGCACGAAGGCTAAACAAAGCCTTTGTTTTACCTTCGCTCCACCTAATAGAATACTATTCCGTTAGGTGGAGTTTTTAATTGTAGGCTTATCTAAAAGAACCCTTCTTCCTCTGAAAGAGATTATAGCGCATGAAATATCCCATTACGGCCCTCATTCCCACCTACAATGAAATTGAGCACATTGAAGCCGTTATTCAGAGCGTTTCTTTCGCTCAGGAAATTCTAGTTGTAGATAGCTTTTCAAAAGATGGCACAGCTGAAAAGGCAGGTGCGCTGGGAGCTACAGTTGTTCAAAGAGCTTATGACAATTCGGCTTCCCAAAAAAATTGGGCTATTCCTCAGGCTCAATTTGAGTGGATTATCTTGGTAGATGCCGATGAAAGAGTTACTCCTTCTCTCCAAAAAGAAATCATTGAAATGCTCCAAGACCCTCCGTCTTGTAAATCCTATTGGATTTACCGTTCGAATATTTTTATGGATAAGCGCATCCGATTTAGTGGGTGGCAGGGTGATAAAGTCATTCGCTTTTTCCATAGAGATTTTTGCAAATACGAAGAGAAACACGTTCATGCAGAGGTAATTACTAATGGTGACGTTGGAGTTCTGAAGAATAAATTAGATCATCTGACATACAAAGGCCTTCGGCATTTGCTAGATAAAAGCGATTGGTACACCACTTGGGGTGCCTACGATCGTTCGAACAGAATAAAAAAAGTGGGTTTCTTTCAACTGGTTTTCAAGCCCTTTTTTACCTTCTTTAGAGATTATATTCTTCGATTGGGTTTTTTAGATGGAAAGGTTGGATTTATTCTCTGCGCTCAGGCCTCTTGGTATGTTTTTTTTAGAGCCGTTAAGATTTGGCGCATTAATGAAGGAGAAGCGCTTCCGAGAAAAAAATAGGCTGAACCAAAGGATAATAAAATGAAAATAAGTGCTTTTACCTTTGTTCGGAATGCCGATAAACTCTACATCCCTGTAAAAGAAAGTATTCTCTCTGCGCTTGCATTGGTAGATGAATACGTTATTGCCCTTGGCAATAACGATGAAGACGACCGAACCGAAGAACTCATAAAAAGTATTGGCTCTGACAAAATAAAGCTGGTTCGCACTCAATGGAATTCTGAAAAATACCCGAAGAACACAGAGTACGCCCATCAAACAGACATTGCAAAACAACATTGTACTGGAGATTGGCTGGTTTATTTACAGTGTGATGAGGCTTTGCACGAAAAAGACCATGCTGAAATTAAAGAGGCCATGAAAACCCATCTCCACAATGCAAAGGTGGAAGGCTTCTTGTTTCATTTTTTACATTTCTGGGGAGATTACGAGCACGTTCACAACTCGCATGTTTGGTATAAAAAAGAGATTCGAATCATCCGCAATCTCCCCTCCATCCATAGCTGGAAAGACGCTCAGAGCTTTCGCCTTTATGAATCCTTTGAAGAGAATAATTATAAGGAATATCAGCGCAGCGAAGGAACCCGAAAATTGCAGGTTGTTCAGCTAAATGCGCAGGTTTATCACTATGGTTTTACCCGTCCGCCTGAAATAATGAGTGGTAAGAAGAAGAAAACTTTTGCTACATACCATGGAGCTGAAAAGGGAAAAGCGCTGCTGAAAAACTTACCCGATGCCTACGATTATGGCCCGCTACAGCATATTCCAAAATTTAAAGGAAGCCATCCGAAAGCAATGCTTAATTGGATAAACGACTTCCATTGGAAAGATCAACTTCAGTTTTCTGGCTTGAGGCGAACCGATAGAGAAATTCACAAGCACGAGCGATTGAAATACCGAATTATTTCGTTCTTAGAAAATGCATTGCTTGGAGGAGACTCCCTCTTCGACTTTAAAAACTACAAGAAGATCAAAGTTTAGTGCGTGGCCTTTAGATGTTTATCGAACCTACTAATAGACGTTGGTTTTCCTATCAGATAAAGTAAATCATCTCGTTCAATTAATGTATCTGCGGTCATATGACTAATGAGTTCATGATTGCGCTGAATGGCCATGATATTAATATCAAATAATTGCCGAACCTTAGACTCTAGCAAGGTTTTTCCCGTGAGCTCAGGTACATCTTTGGTAACACGCAAGCAACTTATTCGCAATTCAGGTACATTGAGTGTGGTATTCAATTGCGCTTTTCTTGAGGTCATGGGCCTCAACATCTCATAGTTCTGAGCTCGAAAAGAATCGGTAAATGATTCTATTTCATCTTCGGGCACCAGATATCTATTTAACACGCGGGTAAAGATTTCAATAGAGGTTTCAAATTCTTCTGG
>CALCFH010000495.1 GCA_937900215.1 uncultured Cryomorphaceae bacterium | reverse complement strand
CAGGAATGACAGTGAACCGTTATTGTTCTTCCGGATTGGAAACCATTGCCATTGCAACGGCAAAAATTCGTGCGGGTATGGCGGATGTCATAATCGCGGGAGGTACTGAATCTATGAGTTATATTCCCATGGGAGGTTGGAAGGTTACTCCAAATTATGGCATAACCAAGGATCACATTGATTGGTACAACAATATGGGCTTAACAGCCGAAGCGGTTGCTGAGAAATACAAAGTATCTAGAGAAGACCAAGATGCTTTTGCCTTAAGATCGCATCAAAAAGCATTGGCGGCGATTGCAGAGGGAAAATTCAAAAATGAAATAGTTCCTCTTTCTATAGAATACACTCACTTAAATGCCAAGAGTAAAAGAGTACAAGAAACACTTAGTTTTAGTACTGATGAAGGACCAAGAAAAGAGACCTCCCCTTCTGCCCTAGTCCGTTTACGTCCCGTTTTTGCTGCGGGTGGAAGTGTAACGGCTGGTAACTCTTCGCAAACCAGTGATGGAGCGGCATTTGTTGTGGTGATGAGCGAAAGAATGATGAAGTCACTAAACCTACAGCCCATTGCCCGTTTGGTAAGCTATGCCGCTGCAGGAGTAGAACCTCGTATTATGGGAATTGGTCCAGTCAAGGCCATTCCTAAGGCATTGAAAATGGCCAATCTAAAACAAAGCGACATTGATCTAATTGAATTAAATGAAGCTTTTGCTTCACAAAGTCTTGCTGTTTTAAGAACCCTCGATCTCAATCAAGAAATCGTGAATGTAAATGGTGGTGCTATTGCATTAGGCCATCCGCTGGGCTGCACTGGTGCAAAGCTCAGTGTTCAGTTGTTTAATGAAATGCAAAGACGTAAAGGCAAATACGGAATGGTGACCATGTGTGTCGGCACCGGACAAGGAGCCGCTGGAATATATGAAATGATGTAATCGAAACGCCCATTCTATATGGGCTTCGATCCAAATACTATGCGCGCATAATGAATATCAATAAATAGAAACAAAATGAATCAAGAATCAAATGTAAAAGGAGGCGAGTTTATTATCAAAGAAACTCAAGCAAATCAAGTGTTTATACCAGAAGAGTTCTCTGAAGAACAAACTATGATGGCACAGGCCACTACTGAATTTGTAGACCGTGAGGTTTGGCCAAATAAGCATCGTTTCGAAAAGAAAGACTATGCCTTTACCCTATCCCTTTTAAAACAAACGGGCGAATTGGGTTTATTGGGAATCTATGTGCCCGAACAATACGGTGGTCTGGGTATGGGATTCAATACTTCTATGCTTGTGTGCGATCGAATTTCAGGCGCAACAGGTTCTTTATCTACTGCCTATGGTGCTCATACGGGTATTGGTATCCTTCCCATTTTGCTTTATGGAAATGAAGAACAGAAACTAAAATACCTTCCCAAATTAGCTTCTGGTGAATGGATTGGTGCCTATTGCTTAACCGAGCCCGGCGCGGGTAGCGATGCCAATAGCGGAAAAACCAAGGCGGTTCCTAGTTCAGATGGAAAGAGCTTCTCCATTACCGGTCAGAAAATGTGGATCTCCAATGCAGGTTACGCCGATTTATTCATTGTTTTTGCACGCATTGAAGAGGATAAAAATATCACCGGTTTCATTGTAGAAAAAGGAACCGCGGGTATCTCCATGGGGGAAGAAGAAGATAAAATGGGAATTAAAGCTTCTTCTACCAGACAAGTATTCTTTAATGATGTAGTTGTACCTGCTGAGAACTTATTGGGCGAGCGCAATGGTGGATTTAAAATTGCCATGAATGCCCTAAATGTGGGTCGAATTAAGCTTGCAGCAGCCTGTTTAGATGCAAACCGCAGAATTATTACTGAATCTGTCAACTATGCCAACAATCGCCATCAATTCAACCAGCCTATTGCTCAATTTGGAGCCATAAAGCAGAAGTTGGCACGCATGGCCATGAAACATTGGATTTCTGAAACCGCCACCTACCGTGCTGGTCAAGATATTGAAAATCAAATTGCTTATTTTGAGGCTCAAGGTATAAGCCCTCAACAAGCGAAACTTAAAGGTGTAGAAGAATATGCCATTGAGTGCGCTATTCTAAAGGTTCACGCATCAGAGGCTGCAAGTTATATTGCAGATGAGGGAGTTCAAATATTTGGTGGAATGGGTTATTCGGCCGATGCCAAAATGGAATCGGCTTACCGCGATGTGCGCATTGCTCGAATCTACGAAGGCACCAATGAAATCAACCGTATGCTTACGGTTGGAATGATGCTCAAAAAAGCAATGAAAGGCGAATTGAACCTCATTGGTCCTGCCATGAGTGTGGGGAAAGAGCTAATGGAAATTCCTTCTTTTGATTTGCCCGATGCCGACACTTTGTTTGCGGAAGAGAAAGACTCTTTAAAGAATTTAAAGAAAGCCTTTTTAATGGTTGCCGGAAAAGCAGTCGAGAAGTTTGGAATGCATGTGGAGGAGGAACAAGAGATCTTAATGGCTGCTGCTGATATGCTTATGGAGATATACCATCTTGAAAGTGGAATTTTAAGGGCGGAAAAGATCATGGCTATGGGTAAAGACGCCAGTCTTCAAACCGATATGCTACGTTTATTCTGGCTAGAAGCCGTTGAAAAAATAGCCTCTGCAGGTCGTGAGGCCATTTACTCCTTTGCTGAAGGAGATGAGCAAACTGTAATGTTAATGGGCTTAAAGCGCTTTACTAAAATCCGCCACAATATTAATGTGAAAGACGTGAGAAGAAGAGTGGCCGACAAGCTTATCGCTGAAAACAGATACTGTTTCTAACTCACGCATTTTTTAAATCAAAAAGCCCAGCGAAATTCCTTTCACTGGGCTTTTTTTATATTCTCCTTATCTCTATTCTATAAAAAAGCTAGACGTAGCATTTATATCATCTGATTGTACTCTCAATTGATAGGCTCCTTTGGCGAGTGATTCTTTTAAGCGTACTGAAAATCGGTTTTCGCCTAAACTATTCACATCCTCTACTCCCGATTGAACTGATTTGCCATCATTTGAATACACGGCCCACTCAACCATTCCATTCAGTGGTGCTTTGCCTATCTCAACATCAAAGTTGCCATGGTTCGGATTGGGAACAATTCGAATGTTTTTAGCCTTGTTTTTAATTTGACTCTCTCCTATTCCCAATGCGCTTGGAGTTAGCCAAACTTCGTATATCACTTGACTTGCAGAGCTTTGAGTTCCATCATTTATGAAGAATATATTCTTGTCGCTACTGTTTATCCCTCCAAAAATATGGCCTAGCAAGGATGAGTCAGAAGACAAGCTATCCAGTTTAAACACTCCATTTGAAAAGGATTTCAACTCCTCGTTCGGAATGAATTCTGCGCTCGCCCCAAGATAGTTCGGCATTTGAATAGGCATTAAAACCTCGCTCATATTGCCCAATGAATCTCTCTTCACCAAGCTGATACTTCGAACAAAAGGAACATCATCGTCTTGAATTATTTGTCCTCCATCCATATAGAATTGGGCAATTCCTCCAAAGAATAGATTGTGCATTTCTTTGGTTTCGTTCGAATACATCGGAATTACTGGACAATGGTAATGATTGAATTTCTGTTGGAAGCTGGCATTGGGATAATAGCCCAAAGAATCTACATCTACATTATTTAAGAATGGCAGATTAACGGTAGGCTGAAATACACCTGAAAACATTGTTATTCCTTCGCTTCCATCTGCCTTTATTTGCACCTCTGCATTGTAATCTCTGCGGTGCAATTCAGCTGCATCTGTATAGGTCTGTTTCCATTGTACTGAAACATTGCTACCATCATCTTGAATGCTGAAAACACGAATACTATTGGAGTATTCTTGAATAAAACCCGGACCATGAGTAGGTCCCATGGGATTGTATCGCCCAATGAATTTCTGTCCACCCAAGAGATAGAAGTCCGATCCTATTTTATCTAGGTGTCCGCCCGTTACTTGAAAAAGCGGATCGCTTATTTGACGAATATGGGCTTGGAGACTTCCACCTTGGATGACAGCTTGAATAGCCGCATCCACATCAATGGCACACATATAAGGAAAAGTAGTATGATCTGCAGCCGTGGCACTGTAGCCATATCCACCTACCACATACAAAATACCCTCTCTTTGATAGAACTCCATATTGGTTGAAGAGAGCTGCTCTTGCGCGGATGTCGGAAGAGCCGTTAATGGAGCTGAGTACGAAATTCCTGCAACAGGATCTATCACCCAAAGTTGGTTATTATGACCCGCTTGATCGAAACTTGCCCAGGGCTGTCTTCTGTGCAAACCATCCAATCGACCTCCTATCAGTAGCCACTTCCCGTTGGATTGGCCAAAAGCATACGACTGCAATCCGCCTAAATTGGGCACACTTAAGGGTTTCAGGGAAAGTGTGTAAGGCTGAGCATCTAGCTGTAAGACTAGAGAAAAAATGAAAAACACAAGTACTATTCGCTTCATTCTGTATGGTTTGGATTTACAGAGCAATAGTACTTAGAAAGGTTATTTGCAGGTGTAATCTAGGTTACATTCAGCAAGCCTAAGCCCAACATCAAATAGATTTTGAGCGAACAATATGCTCTAAAAGATCTCCCACGTAATACGAAACCAAGGCTGCAATAGCTCCCAGCAACAAAGTTTCAGCAATACTTCGCAGATAGGAAGTGTTGGTTACCAAAGACTTCATGGCTCCAATTACAATAAAGCCACAAGCCGTTAATATAACTGAGATTAAAAATGGATCAGAGATTCCTACTGAAAAATCTACCACATAGCTCGTAAGTGGAACTATACCAATGAGTAAGAAGGAAATGTAGGTAATCAAGCCGATGTAAAAAGGAGAACGATCTTCTTCGATCATTTCGAGTTCTTCTTTCATCATCACGTTCACCCATCGGTCTTTGTTGGAAGTAATCACAGATACGACCTCTTCTAAGAGTTCCCCTTCAAAGCCTTTGCTTCTATAGATATCTCGAATTTCTTGTGTTTCTTTTTCGGGAAGGTTGTCTACCTCCCAATACTCTATCTGCTTGTGTTTTTGGAAATTGTCTTTCTCTGATTTCGCCGACAAATAGGCGCCAACCGACATGGCAAAGCCATCGGCCAGCAAATTGGCAAAGCCAAGAATTAGAATAATTGAACTGTTTAAACCTGCGCCCATGGCGCCGGCCACTACAGCAAATGTGGTTACACAACCATCAATTCCTCCGTACACGAACTCCCCAAGGTAGGCTTCATATCGACCAAATAGCCCACCTCTTTTGTGGATATCGTGTTCTTTATACTTCATTCAATTAGATATGCAATGGTCTCTTTGCTGTAGCATCTAGGGCGGCCTCTTTCACCGCTTCCATATAGGTTGGATGTGCATGACTTATGCGGGCGATATCTTCTGCCGAAGCACGGAACTCCATGGCAACCACCGCTTCCGCAATCATATCGGCTGCACGCGCACTAATAATATGAAC
>CALCFH010000494.1 GCA_937900215.1 uncultured Cryomorphaceae bacterium | reverse complement strand
CCTTCAGGATGAGGTGCAAAATGCATTGCTCGAAATTTATTCGCTCCTAAAGACGGATGGAGATGATTCTTTTGTTAGGCATTTAGCTATCAGCAATATAGATTATTGTCTGTTTGGAAATTCAAATCCTTTTCGCATAAGAGTGGTCAATGTATTAAATGACAATCACGACTATTACTATATAAAAAAGACAGATGCAAGCCGAATTTGCGGATTAGAATTAGAAGATGTTTTAAGTCCAAATAAGGTGAGTTATATGGTAGATGGCATTACCATGGTAGAGGAGCATATAGCGGGAATACCGGGAGATGTGTTCATGACAAAATATACTAGTGGCCCTAATTTCTCTAAAATTAGGATGGCTAAAGAATTCGTAAAGTTCAATGAGCGTTGCTTTACCACACTTTTGGGAGATATGCGTTCGTACAATTATGTGATTGACGTAACCCCTGATTTTGATATGGAACAATACAGGGTTAGGCCGATCGATTTTGACCAACTCATTTATGAAGGAAGAAAGAATCATTATCGGCCCCAATATTATAAAGAGAATAATGGGGTGGTTCAGTTTTGCATGGAAACACTAACCCCAGAAACGGTAGACCAATATCAGACTGAAGAGCGAACTCTGATTCGCAAAAGATATATGGTGAATAAGTCTCGGATTACAGCCCTATTAAATTGTATGACTACCATGCCGTTTTCTACAGAGCAGAAAATAGCTAGTTTGTGCGCAGACCTCAATGAATTCCATAACACCAAGGAATTTAGCGGTCTTGATTCTATGGGGAAGGTATTAAAGCAGCATCTGCATAAAATGATTTCAAGGACCCAAAAAATAAAATTTACTGGTAAAATCACTTACAAATAGTGACTATTTCACTGCAGCTAAGATGTCTTCAACATCTGGACGTTCTTTGTAGTTGGTGTCGTAGTGCACGTATTGAATAATTCCATTTTGATCGATTAAAAAAGTAGCAGGCACAGGAAGCATTGGTTCGTCGGCACCATGTGATTCTGCAAGGTCAATGCCTTTGGATGCTAATTTTTCAACCATTTTAGAAGGCACAATATAGTCTACATTGAATGCGGTAATGATCTCATAGCCTTGATCTGAAATAAAGTGGAAGCTAGAGTTAGATTTTGACTTCATATTTTCTAAGGATTTTCCATTTTCAGCAGAAACTGCCATGATAAGAATGCCTTTTTCACTGAATTGATCTTCTGATTCTGAAAGCTGTAATAAATATTTTGTGCAATAAGGACACCACTCACCGCGATAGAATACTAATAAAAGCGAGCCCTTGGTAAGTGCATCGCTCAGAGATTGACTCTCTCCATTGGCATCCGTAAAGGAGAAAGTTGGGGCTAGATCGCCCACCTTTAGCTTGGATGTTTCTTCCTGAGAAAAAAGGAAATTAACTAGTAAAAGTGCAATGGCTAAAATCGAATTCTTCATACTGGGTGTTTTATGTTTGAGAAAGGTACAAACTTCAACAGAAGTTCTTTGTTTTAGTGTCGTCTTCCTTACCTTACTGCAATAAATCATAGAAAATTGAAGATTCTCCTAACTGTATTATTACAACTGGGCATAGTAGCGGGATTATTGGCTCAACCCGCTTCTTTTGTAGTGCAGTTGAAAGAGAATTTTAATCGTCCAGAGGCACAGTATTTTTATGGAGATTTTATTGAAGTCCGTTTGGGTGAAGATTGGATATCGGGAGCCATTACTAAGGCAGATAGCAATAGCTTGCGAATTGGAAAAGAAGAATTTCTGCTCTCAGAAATAGAAGCAGTACGTATTAGAAAGAGCATCCTTCGATTGTTTGGTAGTGCTTTAAAAGGAGGCGGATTGCTTTATATGGGTGTGGTTTCTGCCAATAGTTTGATTAACAATGAGCGCCCTATTATACAAAATGGAGAACTCCTTGGTGGAACAGCAGCAGTTGGTCTTGGCTTTCTCTTCAATAGATTATCCTATAAAGACATTGAGTTAGAAGACGGATGGAGTCTAAAAGTTATTCAATTTAAAGAATAATAAACCCCTTTTTAACCTAGGCAAAAAAGGGGTTTATTATTTAATGCTATTTGAGTTAACGGCCTGCAAGTTCAAGCTTAGAATCGAGTTTAGTTTGCACTTCCGCTAGGCTGTATGATTTAGCCATGTCAAAAAGGACGGTTGAACCATCAGCTGAATAGACCTTCGCAAAAGACAGCTCGTTCATTTCAACAAATCCAACAAAAGGAACTAGACCTTCTGTAGTTTCTAAACTCCAAGTCATGTCAGTTGGATTGAAGACATACGATTCTATTTTACTTCCATCTAAAGCTGCTATTTCAAAGCGATTTAGGCTTGCCGTTATCTGATAATCAACCCCATCAACGCTATGGATTTCTGTTTCAGATTCTCCTCTCTCCATGGCTAAAGGGTTGCTTCCTGTCCAAAATTCAATAAGGTTAAAAATGACCACATCTCCAAAAGCGGCAATGCTGTATGCGGGTGTAATGATCAGGCCATAAAATAGCAGCGTTTTTACGAACTTATTGCTTGAAACACTATCGTTCCAACCGTATAACTTTTGAGTGAGACCAAAACTTCCGAAGCAAGAGCTGGAGGAGAAGGCAATGCTTAGCGCAAGGATAAAGCTTAAAATGCGTTTCATAGAATTTTAGTTTACATTTCAGAAGCTAGAACGTCGCGATTTGAAAATAGTATGCCTTGTTAAAGCTTTTTCTATCCGTTATTCCAGCCCGAGTCCTTTCGCTATTTTTGTGCGATCAAATGAATTTTTAGAAAACAATGTTCGATAATCTAAGTGATAAGTTGCAGTCGGCCTTTCAGATATTGAAAGGTCACGGAAAGATAACAGAGATAAATGTTGCAGAATCACTCAAAGAGGTGCGCAGAGCCTTAGTAGATGCCGATGTTAGTTTTAAAGTGGCCAAAGAATTTACCCAAAAGGTGAAAGACAAGGCGCTAGGAGAAAAGGTGTTGAGTTCACTCCAGCCAAGTCAACTCATGGTGAAAATTGTACGTGATGAAATGGCACTTCTGATGGGCGGTGAGGCAGTGGAGTTGAATATCAAGGACAATCCTTCCGTCATATTAATTGCTGGGCTGCAGGGTTCTGGTAAAACCACCTTCAGCGGAAAGCTGGCATCCTACCTAAAAAGAAAGAAGAGCAAGAGACCTCTATTGGTAGCATGTGACGTATACCGTCCGGCGGCTGTGCAGCAGTTGAGAGTATTGGGTGAGCAAATTGGGGTAGAAGTATTTCATCAAGAAGACAGCAAAGACCCTGTATCTATAGCAATGGCAGCGGTAGATTATGCAAAGAAGAATGGCTTTAACGCAGTCATTGTTGATACTGCAGGTCGATTAGCGGTAGACAAGGAGATGATGGATGAGATCAGCCGCATACACAAAGCGGTTGTGCCATCTGAAACACTGTTTGTTGTAGATTCTATGACAGGGCAAGATGCCGTTAATACAGCAAAGGCTTTCAACGAAGTCTTAAACTACGATGGCGTAATACTCACAAAACTCGATGGAGACACCAGAGGTGGAGCGGCCTTAACCATACGCTCTGTGGTGAATAAACCTATAAAGTTTGTAGGTACGGGGGAAAAGATGGATGCCTTAGACATTTTCTACCCCAATAGAATGGCCGACCGTATTCTAGGAATGGGCGACGTTGTTTCACTTGTTGAAAGGGCACAAGAGCAATTCAATGAAGAAGAAGCGAGGAAGGTTCAGAAAAAAATAGCCCAGAATAAGTTCGGATTTGATGATTTTCTCAATCAGATTCAGCAAATCAAAAAGATGGGTAACATGAAAGATCTCATGGGAATGATACCCGGCATGGGCAAAGCACTAAAAGGAGTAGACATAGACGATAATTCATTTAAGCCTATCGAGGCCATGATTCATTCTATGACCCCGTATGAAAGAGAAAATCCCAATGTTATTTCTGGAAGTAGAAGAAAAAGAATTGCCATGGGGTCAGGTACAACTGTGCCAGATGTGAACCGATTGTTGAAGCAATTTGAGGATATGAATAAAGTTATGAAGACAATGCAAAGTGGAGGTGGAAGGGCTCTTACACAAGCAATGAAGCGCAGATAATAAATGGAAATAATTAGTGGAATAGCGCTTTCGCGCACTATCAAAGAAGAAATAAAGCAAGAGGTTTCTACTTTTCTTGCGAAAGGCCTGCGTAGACCCAAATTGGTAGCCGTTCTTGTTGGCTCAGACGGACCAAGTCAGACCTATGTGAATGCGAAAGTAAAGGACTGCCATCAGGTTGGATTTGAAAGTGAGGCAGTTCGATTGGATGAGAACACGAGTGAAGAGGTTTTATTGGCTTGGGTGGAGAAGTTGAATGCAGATCCGTCTGTTGATGGATTTATTGTTCAATTACCGCTTCCAAAAGGAATAGATGAATCCAAGGTGCTTCTGGCAATCGATCCTGCAAAAGATGTAGACGGCTTTCATCCCGTAAATATTGGCAATATGGCATTGGGTCTACCTGGATTTGTACCTGCAACGCCAGCAGGGGTGATTCAAATGTTGAAACGAAGCGGGATTGATACTTCCGGGAAGCATTGTGTAATAATTGGTAGAAGTAAAATTGTGGGTATGCCATTGAGTATACTTCTTGCAAGAAACTCAAACCCGGGCAATTGTACAGTTACACTTACCCATTCTAGAACAAAAAATCTAAAGGAAATTTGCAAAGAGGCGGATATTCTAATCGCTGCTCTAGGAAAACCCGGCTTTATTAAAGCAGATATGATCAAGGCAGGAGCTGTGATTATAGATGTTGGAATCAGTAGGGTAGAGACAGATACCAATGAAAAGGGATATATCATTCAGGGTGATGTTGATTTTGATTCGGTTTCAGAGAAAGTTGGTTTTATTAGTCCGGTACCAGGAGGAGTGGGCCCAATGACTAGAACTTCTCTGCTTACCAATACGTTAACAGCATATAAGCGCAGTTTTAATTTAAAATAAGCAAAGGTTTAATGGGTGCAATTCTGTTGTTTTTTTCCATAGGAGGAGGAGAGATATTACTCATTCTACTCATTGTGCTTCTATTCTTCGGTTCCAATCGAATACCTGAATTGGCGAGAGGCTTGGGAAAAGGCATGAAGGAAATTCGCCATGCTACCGATTCTATTAAGGAAGAAATTAAACGTTCCGCAGACATTGATACATCTGCCTTAAAAGACATCAAAGACCAAGTGGACCAAGGACGTAAAGTAATGGATGAGGCAGAAGGAGCTGTTAAAAGAGGATTAAAACCATAAGTTGTGGATTACCTCTTCATTCTTCTTGGTCTGATTCTATTGGTTATTGGTGCAGAATCTTTAGTAAGAGGGGCCAGTGATATTGCACTTCGATTCAAGATTTCGCCAATGGTCGTAGGACTTACGGTAGTGAGTTTTGGCACATCTGCCCCAGAGTTAATTGTGAGTTTAGAAGCAGCGCTGAATGGTTATCCGGATGTGGCCATAGGCAATGTAGTTGGAAGTAATCTTAGCAATATTGGACTTATATTAGGTTTAACAGCCTTGTTCTTTAGTGTAGAAATTTCGCGTAAAACTTTACGAACCGATTATTTAGTACTGCTATTTCTCTCATTCATTTATTTTGGTCTTTTATCGTGGGATGGAAATACAGGTTTTTTAGATGGAACATTGCTACTAGGCCTATTGATCATTTATGTGAGTTGGCTTGTGTTTCAGAATAGAAGAGAGAATAAAGTTCAATTGGAGGAAGGGCACGAACATGCTAAACCAAAATATTCCGGACTCGTTTCTTCTCTATATTTCGCCATTGGATTAATTGCCCTTCGGTTTGGGGCCTCCTTTTTAGTAGACGGTTCTGTAAATATTGCCCAAGCCTTTGGCGTTTCAGATCGTGTGATTTCTTTAACCATTGTTTCAGTAGGAACGAGTTTGCCGGAATTAGCAGCATCTCTTGTGTCTGCTTATAAAGGTCAAAAGGAGATCGCATTGGGGAATATTATTGGTTCTAATATTTTTAATATTGGATGTGTCATAGGCATCAGTTCTATGATAATCCCGCTTCAACCAGACTCTAGTCAAGTGCTATCATGGGATATGCCCCTGATGCTTGCTTTTACATTGGCAATTCCATTGTTGATGCTCATTCGAAGAAAGATGAATTTCAATTTTATTGAGGGAGCCCTGTTGCTGTTGGGGTATTCAGTCTATATTATATCACTTTTCTAACTTTGACCCTTAAATTTTAGGGGTCTGATGAATTAATTTGTCATTTTTTCTGCAATTACTATACTTTTGCAGAAAATTACTCAACAATGCCAAATATTCGATTCCAAAGTCTCGAAGCCTTATCTAGCAGAAAGCCAACCGAATTTATAGTTCCAGATGGCGGTGTTCCTTCTTACTATGGAAAGCATGTGTTCAATCAAAAAGCAATGCAATCTTGGCTGGGAGCAGAAGCCTATAAATCGGTTATGTCTGCCACTCAGCATGGAACAAAGATTGAAAGATCTATGGCTGATCAAATTGCCTCTGCTATGAAGGCGTGGTCTAATACTTTAGGTGCAACGCATTATACGCACTGGTTTCAGCCTCTTACAGGCGCAACGGCAGAAAAGCACGATAGTTTTTTTGAGCCCGCTTCAGGAGGACAAGCAATAGAGCGCTTTGATGGAGGTATGTTGGTTCAACAGGAGCCAGACGCTTCTTCTTTTCCCAATGGAGGAATCCGCAATACGTTTGAGGCAAGAGGCTATACAGCATGGGATCCTACTTCGCCAGCCTTTGTGATTGGAAAAACACTTTGCATTCCATCTGTCTTCGTTGCCTATACAGGAGAGGCCTTAGATTATAAAACGCCTTTGTTGCGCGCTCTCCAATCTATTGATATGGCTGCAACATCGGTTTGTCAATATTTTGATAAGAATGTAAAAAAGGTAACCTCAACTTTGGGTTGGGAGCAAGAGTACTTCTTGATAGACAGCGCCATGTTCAAGGCAAGACCTGACCTTCTCCTTACTGGTAGAACCTTGCTTGGTCATGCGCCTGCTAAAGGACAACAGTTAGATGATCACTATTTTGGATCTATTCCTGAGCGAGTGATAATGTATATGCGTGAATTGGAGTATGAGGCACATCTTCTAGGTATTCCTCTTAAAACTAGACACAATGAAGTAGCGCCAGGTCAGTATGAAATGGCCCCTCTTTATGAAGAAGCCAATCTTGCTGTAGATCACAACTCCCTAATAATGGATGTTATGGAGAAAGTTGCGATACGTCATGGATTTAGAGTTTTGTTGCATGAAAAGCCTTTTGCAGGAGTAAACGGAAGTGGTAAACACAACAATTGGTCGCTAGCTACTGATACAGGAATTAACCTTTTAAGCCCGGGTAAAAACCCCAAGAGCAATTTACAGTTTCTTACCTTCTTTATCAATATAATTAAGGCAGTTCACACCCATGCAGACCTACTTCGTTCTAGCATTGCGGCCGCG
>CALCFH010000493.1 GCA_937900215.1 uncultured Cryomorphaceae bacterium | reverse complement strand
CATTAACCAGATAGTACGCATTGGATCCTATTTGCTCATGGCAATAGGGGCCATTATGCTGGTGATGGTCTTCATGAATGGAGAGCAAGCAGTTGGACCGTTTCTTTCATTTGGAAACGCATTAACCATCATCACCGTAATAATAGCCGTTGTTTTTTCAATCTTGAATGTGTTCAAGAATGCGAAACAAGCACGCAATACCATAATTGGTTTGGGCGTTCTTGTTGTAGTTATGCTTTTAGCTTACACTATTTCTTCAGGAGCCGACTTTGAATCTTTCAAAGGATTTGAGGTAACCGAGGGAAGGAGCAAAATGGTAAGTGCAGGTCTCAACACCTTCTACATTTTCTTTTTTCTAGCAATCGGAAGTGTTCTTTTCGCAGAAATAGGTAAAATTTTTAAATAGTATACTATGGCAAGAAGAGACGCACCCGAAATCAATGCAGGATCGATGGCTGACATCGCTTTCCTGTTGCTGATCTTCTTTCTTGTTACCACAACTATGGATGTGGATAAAGGGATCAGTAGAAAACTACCTCCTATTCAAGAGAACATTGTAGATCCACCTCCTCCAATTAGACAGAAAAATCTGTTCACGGTTTTGGTGAATTCAAATGATGACATTCTTGTGAGCTATGGCCGAACTGGCGCAGGCACCGAAAATCGAGAAGAACGCTATGTTCAAGCAACAGAGATTCGCGACTTGGCAAAGGTCTTTATTTCGAACTTTGGAAAAGATCCTTTCTCTTCAGATAACCCTCAAAAAGCGGTGATCTCTTTACAGAATGACAGAGGAACTTCCTATGAAATGTTCATTGCTATTCAGAATGAACTTACGGCAGCCTTTAACGAGTTGCGTGAGGAGGAAGCCATGGATAAACATGGTAAGAAGATGGATGAACTTACTTTAGATCAAGCAGAGAAAATTAAGGATATGTATCCACAAAAAATCTCTGAAGCAGAACCTGTAAATCTTGGAGGATAATGTCGAAATTTAAAAGAAAAGGCAAAGGAGGAACTCCAGCAATATCTACTGCCTCGCTCCCTGATATTGTATTTATGCTCCTATTTTTCTTCATGGTTACCACTACCATGAGAGAAGTAGACTTGAAGGTGAAGAACACCAAACCCAATGCAACTGAAATACAGAAACTAGAAAGAAAATCTCTTGTTTCTTATATTTATGTTGGTGCTCCAAAAGACAGATTGGCAACGCAGTTTGGAACCGAACCACGAATTCAATTGAATGATGCTTTCGCTAAACTCACTGACATTAGTCAATGGGTAGAAACCGAAAGAGAAGCAAGAATGGAGGCCGAACGTCCACTCTTGACTATTTCAATCAAGGCCGATAAGAAAGTTAAAATGGGTCTAATAAGTGACCTTAAACAGGAGCTACGAAAAGCACAAGCTCTAAAAATTAACTATTCTGCCACTCCCGGAGAAATCTTCGGAGGAAAAAAGAAATAGCACACCTTTATCAAAGAAAAGCCGACTGACAACATCAGTCGGCTTTTTTATTTAAGGCCTATTCTTGAATTCTTAAAAATGAAATTTCATATCTAGTTGGTACGGAATCAATAATTTGTTTAACTTAGGTTTGATTCCACTAATCCTGAAAACATGAACGCTACCCATATCCACTTGCTTTTTAATCATGTACCTGTACTAGGGTCCATCTTTGGATTAATAATTTTGGCCTTCGGACTTTTTGGAGCCAAACGAGTTTTAAGACGAACCAGTTACTATATCTTCATTATAGTGGCTCTTTTTACTCTACCAGTCTACTTCTCTGGCGAAGGAGCAGAGGAGGTAGTAGAAGACATTGCTGGTGTTTCACATACCTATATAGAAGAGCACGAAGACTTAGGTAATATATCTCTATACCTAACCCTCCTAACTGGAGTAATTAGTGTCGTTGCGTTGGTAGCTGGCGCTAAAAGCCAGAAAAAAGGAAAATTATACGCAAAAATTTTATTGGTGCTAGGTTTAATTAGCTTTACAACCATTGCTATAACTGCAGGACACGGTGGCAAAATCAGACATAGCGAAATCCGCGGAGAGGCAGAACATGCACACTAGGATTAAGAACTTGATGAGAGCCAATCATAGCTTATCCAAGAGCCGAATCCTTCTAAAATAAAAAAACATACATAGGGTAAAAACTGCTGTAGCGGCTAAATAATGCCATATCGGGGTGACAGATAGTGATTTTAAAGCTTCTTCAATTGGTAGTGGACTGCTTTTAACTTGAATCAGAACGAATACATTATTAGTAAAATGGGCTAGAATAGGAAACCATAAGCTTCCAGACGTTTGTTTTATACTGCCCAGAAGCCATCCAAAGGATACCAATCCTAAAAAGTTTATTCCTTGCCAGTGGGTTAAACCAAAAAGTGTAGCGGTTATTAAGATGGACGTTTTTATTCCTAAAAAGTTTTTTAACTCCTCTTGAAGCACACCCCTGAATAAATACTCTTCAGCTAAAGCCGGAACGAAAGCGATAATGATTAGTGTAAATACGTCTTCAAGGATACTTTCAGATGTTAGAAAAACGGCCATTTGAGAAGCCGATTCTTCGCTTTGTAAAAGAAGGTATTGAAACCAGTCTGCAGGAAAAAATGCCTCAAAAGCCAAGAGGTTTATCCGAACTAATCCCTCAACCATCCAACCAAAAGAAAGCACGCCTAGCATTACCGTTAAAGCCAATCTAAGATCGATAGTACTATTAGCAGCGGCAATAGTAAATGTGTTTGGATTTTTAGATAGCGAAACATAGACGCCTGGTCCAACAACAAACATTCCCGTTATTAGAAAAAATTGAAGCATTCTAAAGGCATTCCTAGTCGCAATACCATTTGGGCCAAAGGCATCTTCAATGCTTAGTCCAAAAGGAGAAAGACCATAAAATACCTGAACCAATGCAAAGGCAAGGAGTTCAAATAGAAGGCCGAATACGAGCATTAGAGAAAGAAGAAACAGCAGACGAACAATAATTGATTTACCTTCTAAAAATCCGAGTGTACTCAAAGCCTTGTATTAATGTAATTTTGTGCAATATATGGTCAAGATTGACAAAATAGAACTTCCAGACTTTCCACTGCTTCTTGCTCCCATGGAGGATGTGAGCGACCCTCCATTTCGGAGGCTTTGCAAAGAAAATGGAGCCGACTTAATGTATACAGAATTCATTTCGTCTGAAGGACTCATCCGCGATGCGGCCAAGAGCATTAAAAAACTAGACAT
>CALCFH010000492.1 GCA_937900215.1 uncultured Cryomorphaceae bacterium | reverse complement strand
AGAGGCAATCCAAGTAGTTAGCATCATTCCTAAAAGAACTAAAGAGGGCTTAGTTCCGAACAGCTTTATAGTGAAGGAAAAGATATAGGCATCATAGCCCGCTTTTTGCATGCTTTGGGCAAGAAAGAAGCCTCCTAGTATAAGCCAGATAACAGAGCTAGAAAGGGTCTGCGTGAATTTAGTATAGGAAATAGGACTGCCATTTAGTGCAGGGGAAGAAAGGGCAAGAACACAAACGCCTATTATTAGAAGGGCTACAGCAAAGGGAGGGATGGCTTCTGTTAACCACAATCCAACCGCGGTAAACAATAAGATTAGGGCATACGTACTTTGATCTGACCAAGAATCTCCCCTCAGCCAAAATCCGGAAATAAAACTGAGTAATACCACGAATAAAAAAAGCGAGGCCTTAATTCCAAAGGGCCAATGGCTTTTAACAAAAAGCCTAGAGGCAGCAAATCTAGAGTCTGTCATAGATTTGGTAAAGGTCTAAAAGAAAATGAGTAAAAAAGCAGTAGGGATACCGGAGATTATATAGCGGCCTTCCTTTGATCTACCCTATTTAAAATCTGCTCTACTTCTGCCAACATTTCTTGAGAATTGTAGGGTTTGGGTATAAAACCATTCGCCCCAATTTCAAATGCTTTACTAACAGCGTTTTCTGATTTTAAACTACTACATAGAATAATTGCTATATCATTTTTTGCCTTTCGCATTGAGTTTAGTAACTCTAATCCGCTTACAAATGGCATAATAATATCTGAAATAACTAAGTCAAATTTCTCTTGCTGCAACAGCAACAATGCTTGGCGACCGTCCTCAACAGCAGTCACCTCATAGCCTTCCCTAACCAATTGTAGCTCCATGAGCTTCCTCATTGTAGGATCATCCTCAGCAATTAATATTTTCTTGCGGACTTTTCGTCCGAAGGTCTTTATCATACCAAACATGTGTGCAATTTAAGTTCCATTTCTTAAAATAGTGGGTTGTTTTAGATAAGTGCATGCAAATCAGTGGTTAATAATGGTAATAATTCCAAATATTATTTGCTTGTTTTTCCCAAAAATGGAATTAATTTACCAAATTGATATGAAATTGTGATGCTTGTTCGCTAGAATGGTGGACTAATTTTAGTGAGCCTATTGAGGATATTTATGATTGTAAACATTTGAAAAACAGCTTAATTTAAAAATATATTTTTAGTAATGTGAATAGATCTAATACTCCTTTCCAATTTCATCACGCATTTTTTAAGTTTTATTTTTTTGATTTTGACGTTGTACGAATGCGTGCGAGGCTTAAAAAAACGATTGTTAACAACTTTTGTTGGCAGTGCTCAAAGTGTTATCCCAAAAGCGAGCTCCTCAGTTTAGAACAGATCTTTGTAGATGACAATTTTAGGCTTGCAGAAAATAGAATCGACCACGGGAGTGCTCGCAATTCGTTGGTAGACATATGCTCAGCGAATCTTCAATAGAAAGAATTATGCTTAAGTAGTGTATCGCAGCAAAATAGCTATGATGAAATTGCTATATTTGCAGCCTGAAAACAAGCGGAGGGGACCCAGAGTCCCCTCTTTCTTTGGATTATGAATCAAACAGAATTACATTCGGTAGTAGAGGAGGTGGCTGAAAAAGCTGGGCTCTTCCTAGTGGAAATTAAGAGTTCAGCGAACAATCGCTTCTGTGTTTACATAGATGGAGATGATCATCCAACGTTAAAAGAGTTGACAGGCATTCATAGAGCCATTGAAGAGGTTTTTGATAGGGAGGTAGAAGACTATGGATTAGAGGTGAGCTCACCTGGAATGGGAACTGCTTTCAAGGTGAAAAGGCAGTATCACAAGCATATTGGCCGAGATGTGAAAGTGTTGCTGCTAGATGGAAAAGAATTCGTTGGCAATTTAGATGAAGTGAGTGATGAGGGTGTTCAGTTGAGTTGGGATGAAAGAGTTCCCAAGGAAATAGGAAAGGGAAAAGTGACAGTTAGAAAGACGGAGTTAATTCGTTTTGAGGATATTAAGGAAACAAAAAGGATATACAATTTTAAGTAGTTATGGAGAATCTGGCCATTATAGAGTCGTTTTCCGATTTTAAGGATGAAAAGAATATTGATCGCGTTACCCTCATGGCAATTATTGAGGAGGCATTTCGCAATCAGTTGAAGAAGAAATACGGCGATGACGAGAACTTCGACATCATCGTAAACCCAGACAAGGGTGACCTTGAAACTTGGAGAAATAGAATTATTGTTGCGGATGATGAGGTTGAAGATCCGAACCAAGAAATTGCCCTCACTGAAGCCTTGCGCATTGAGCCTGACTTTGAGGTCGGTGAAGAGGTGTCAGAAGAGGTTAAACTCATTGATCTAGGCAGAAGATTTGTGCTTTCATTCAAGCAAAACCTTCTTACCAAAATTCAAGAGCATGACAATTCCACTTTATATAAGAGGTACAAAGACCTTGAAGGAGAGTTGGTTTCTGGAGAAGTTCATCACATACGTCATAGAGAAATTATTATCTACGATGACGAGCAAAACGAGCTAATCCTCCCAAAGGATAGCATGATTCCTCAAGACTTTTTTCACAAAGGAGATACTGTTCGTGCTGTAGTTAGAGAGGTTCAGCTGAGAGGAAATAAGCCCGTAGTTATTCTTTCCAGAACAGCACCTCTATTTTTGGAAAAGCTGTTTGAACAAGAGATCCCAGAGGTTTTTGACGGTATAATTACCATTCGTAAAGCGGTTCGAGTACCGGGCGAAAAGGCTAAGGTGGCCGTAGAATCCTATGACGATCGTATAGACCCTGTCGGAGCCTGTGTTGGTATGAAAGGCTCGAGAATTCACGGAATTGTACGCGAGTTAAGAAATGAGAATATTGATGTAATTAACTTTACCAATAATACTCAATTGTTTATACAACGTGCGCTCAATCCAGCCAAGGTTACTAGCATTAACATTGATGAGGAGGGAAAGAGAGCGGAAGTGTTTTTGAAGCCAGATCAGGTTTCATTGGCCATAGGAAAAGGAGGAAATAACATCCGTTTAGCTGGATTGCTTACGGGTTATGAAATCGATGTCTATAGAGATGTAGATGAGGATGAAGATGTTGAATTAACTGAATTCAACGATGAAATTGAACCATGGATTATTGCTGAATTGAAATCCATTGGATGCGATACAGCAAGAAGTGTTTTGGATCTTTCGGTTGAAGAATTGGTGAGTCGCACTGATTTGGAGGAAGAGACAATAAAGGAAATTGTAAGGATATTGAAGGCAGAGTTGGAAGATTAATCCAACAGCCAATTGAGAGTATACGCAAACTAGAGAAGGAAAGTAAAGTAGATGAGTGCACCGCTTAGATTAAATAAGGTTCTTAAGGAACTCAATATTTCAATGAATAGAGCTGTAGAGTTTCTAGAGTCAAAAGGCATTGATATTGAGGCACGTCCTACTACCAAAATAGATACGGACGTATACGACATATTGGTAGGAGAGTTCCAGACAGACATGACCAAAAAGCTTAAGTCTGAGGAAGTCAGTCTTAAAAAGCGGGAGGAAAAGGAAGCCATGCGAGCTGAATTGGAGGCCAAGCATGAAAAGCCAGCTGTTCCAGCTCCCCCTAAAAAGGATGAGGTTGTAAAAGCAAGAGCCGTTTTGCAGGGAGTGAAAACAATGGGTCGAATAGATCTCAACCCAGTTGCAAAACCTACTGAAGCCAATGAGCCTACAGAGGCTGTTGAAGCTAAAATAGAAACGCCAAAAGCTGAAATTGTTGAAAGAGCGGTAGAAGAGTCCGCAAATATATCAGAGGTTGAGGCCGTAATCAATCCTGAGGTGAAAGCTGAGAAGGAGGAAGAGCCATCGGTGGAATTGACCAAAGTAGAAACAGCAATTGAGACTACAGTTCAGAAGCCTACAGATGACAAATCAGCTACATCGGATTCTCAAGATGCCAAGCAAGATGATAAGGACGAGGTTGATATTCCGATTCCCGAATCTATCAAAGAGGAGCGCGTTGTTCCGGTGGAGGTTGATCTGCCTGTTGCGGAAGTAGAGAAGAAAGACGAGCAAAAGACAGAGTCTTCTGCGGATAGCATAAATGAAAAGGCGGAAGTCACAAGTGAGGCCGCTCCAAAGGAAAGCAGCGAAGCAATAGTTCCAATAGAAGGCTCTGCTGAAAATATTTCCGTTTCAGAAGATGCTTCTGGCCCTAAAGAGGGAGAAGCGGGAGATAAAAATGTTCTCCAGACCAAATATGCGAAGCTAAGTGGTCCAACCTTTACAGGGGCTAAAATTGATCTTTCAAAGTTTGAAAGACCAAAGAAAAAGGTAGCCTCATCAACAGGAGAGCCTAAGGATAAAAAGCCAGGCACTCCGGGTGATAATAAGCCCAAACGCAAACGTATTAACAATGCTCCAGGCCAAGGACCAAATAACCGTCCTAACACCCCTGGTCAAGGTGGGAGAAAGAAGCCAGCGAATGCGCCAAAAGTTGAACTGACGGATGAGCAGATTCAAAAGCAGGTAAAAGAGACTTTAGAAAAGTTAAAAGACGGAGGAAGGAAGTCGAAGGGATCTAAGCTTAGAAAGCTAAAGAGAGAAGAGAGAAAGGAACAAGTTGCAAAAGATGAAATGCAACGCGAGGAGGCAGGTAAAACTTTACAGGTTACAGAATATGTGACGGTAAATGAGCTTGCAACTATGATGAACGTACCATCGATACAAGTAATTTCTGCATGTATGTCTTTGGGTATCATGGTAACCATGAACCAGCGTCTAGATGCAGAAACGCTCTCCATTGTTGCTGAAGAATTTGGCTACGATACACACTTCGTTGACGCAGACGTTCAAGAGGCCTTTGAAGCGGTTGAAGATAATGCCGAAGATTTAAAGCCACGTGCTCCAATAGTTACCGTAATGGGTCACGTTGACCATGGTAAAACATCCTTGCTAGACTACATTCGTAAGGCGAATGTAATAGCAGGAGAATCGGGTGGAATTACACAGCATATCGGTGCGTATTCCGTTGAAATGGCGAATGGTAATCAGATTACTTTCTTAGACACTCCTGGTCACGAAGCATTTACAGCAATGCGTGCCAGAGGAGCACAAGTTACCGATGTAGTTATTATTGTGGTGGCTGCAGACGACGACGTAATGCCCCAAACAAAAGAAGCCATATCACATGCTCAAGCAGCTGGGGTACCGTTTGTAGTGGCTATTAATAAAATCGACCGACCTACTGCTAATGCAGAGAAAATTCGCGAGAAGCTAAGCATGATCAATGTTTTGGTTGAAGATTGGGGAGGTAAGATTCAATGTCAAGAGATTTCAGCAAAAACAGGATTGAATATTGATCTTTTGTTAGAGAAGGTTCTTCTTGAGGCCGAGGTTTTAGATCTGAAGGCAAATCCAAACAGAAATTCTACCGGTACTATCATTGAAGCAGCT
This sequence comes from uncultured Cryomorphaceae bacterium, assembly GCA_937900215.1. Taxonomy (GTDB): domain Bacteria; phylum Bacteroidota; class Bacteroidia; order Flavobacteriales; family Schleiferiaceae; genus RFXV01. The sequence continues at coordinate 1,114 of CALCFH010000492.1, read as the reverse complement.
TTAGACAAGGGCAGAGGTTATATAAGTACAATCTTAGTACAAAATGGTACTTTGAAAATTGGTGACTATGTACTAGCTGGGCAGTATTCTGGAAAAGTTAGAGCCTTGCTCGATGAAAGAGGCCATAGAGTAGATTTTGCAGGGCCAGGTGTTCCTGTTAGCTTATTAGGTTTGGATGGTGCGCCTCAGGCTGGAGATAAGTTCATGGTAATGGACGATGAGAAGGAAGCCAAAACCATAGCTTCTAGAAGAAATCAGCTTCAAAGAGAGCAAAGTGTTCGTACCACTAAGAACTTAACGCTAGAAGAAATTGGAAGACGACTTGCTCTAGGAGATTTCCAAGAGTTAAACATCGTTCTTAAGGGCGACGTAGATGGCTCTATTGAGGCCTTGTCAGATGCATTAGAAAAATTGAGTACTGAACAGATACAAGTTCGAATCATTCACAAAGCAGTTGGTCAAATTTCTGAATCCGATGTGCTTCTATCTGCGGCTTCCAATGCGATTATTGTTGGATTCCAAGTTAGACCTAGTGCCAATGCAAGGAAATTGGCAGAGAAAGAAAATGTAGATATACGTCTTTACAGTATAATTTACGATGCCATTAATCAGGTTAAAGATGCCATGGAGGGTATGCTTGCGCCTGAGATTAAGGAGGAAATCACTTGCAGTATTGAAGTGCGTGAAACTTTCAAAATTTCGAAGGTGGGTACAATCGCTGGATGTATGGTTCTTGATGGTACGATTAATAGAAATTCTCGTGTTCGTTTGATACGAAATGGTGTAGTGGTCTACACTGGCGAATTAGGCTCTTTAAAGAGGTTTAAAGACGACGCTAAAGAAGTGGCAAAAGGATTTGAATGCGGATTAAATATCCAGAACTTTAACGATATCAAAGTGGGTGATATCGTAGAAGGATTTAAAGAGGTAGAGGTTAAAAAGACTCTATAAAAGATTATCGCTGACTTTGCCCAATCTGGGTAATGACAATAAAGGAGCCGGGAAACCACTCTCTGATATCAGAGAGTGTTCTCTCGGCTTCATATTTTGTTTTATAGTCTCCTATCTGTATTCGATACTCAGGATGCTCATAGATAACATGTGCCACAAGCCC
>CALCFH010000491.1 GCA_937900215.1 uncultured Cryomorphaceae bacterium | reverse complement strand
AAATGCCATTTTGGGTGTTTCCACTTTGATGGAGAACAAGATGACCCATGCGACGGAGCGCAGTCAAATGATTAGCATTCGCAAACATGCCGAGCAACTTACCACTGTGATAAATGAAATCTTGAGCTTCTCAGAGCTCGAGTCAGACGATATACGCGTAAAGAAGGAGTCTTTTGATATTCACGAAGTATACAACAGATTACTAACTTCACTTGATACAATTAAAGGCACCAAACCTATAGAGCTGGTTGGTTCTTTAGATAATAGCATTCCCCATGCCGTTCGCGGGGATAGCATGAAATTTAAACAGGTGCTTTCTCATTTGGGAGGAACGGTTCTTCGAAATGTTGAATTGGGCCAGGTTCAGTTTGGCATGAAGTGCGTAAGGGAAACCACGGAGGCACTGCTTTTGGAGGTGCGATTTGATATTCCTGCTGGAAGCCTAGGCTCAAGATTGCTTGATTTTTACGAAGATACAAGCGGACGATTCATTGATATTCAGGCGATAAAATCAAACAGTCATATTCTTGGACTCTTTACTTCTTCTCAGATAATTAAGGCAATGGGCGGAAGTGTTTTTGTGGAAGGAACTCCTGCCCGTTCTTTTGGATTTAAGATTCCTCTAGAAAAAATTGTAAAGCCCGTTGAAGAGTCTAGTAGACAAATAAATGAAAAGCTCCGAATTTTAGTTGCAGAAGACAACCCAGTAAATCGAAAGCTTATAGAGATGATGTTCAACAGTTTCGGACTTCACCCCAATATGGCCGAGGATGGCAAAGAAGCTTTTGAGAAGGTAAGAGATGGCAATTTTCATATGGTATTTATGGATTTGCGCATGCCCGTTATGGATGGTATTGAGTCTACACGGAAAATTGTTGATGAGGTAAAGCACAGACCGATCATTATTGCTCTTACTGCCAATTCAACCGAAAAAGATCGGCATCTTGCCATCGAATCGGGTATGAATGACTTTATGACTAAGCCCCTAAAAATCATCGAACTCAAGGAAATGATTCTCAAGTGGCAAAGCGTAAGCGAAGTGTTGGACGTTCTTTAAATCAATGCTCTAGTGGCCACAATTTATTTGCGGCTAGACCTACACTCTTAGAGCCTTTTTGGGCTTTTATATGCATCCCTCCTGTAAACTGACCGAAAGCAGGCAAGTATAAATTGCGCTTTTCAAAGTGAAAACAGGGCATACTGATCGATTGTCTCGCTTTCCCCCGAATTCGAACTTTTGGATGAATATGGCCAGAAATCTGAAAGGCATCGGGTCTTTCTTTATCCTCTTCGTGCAACAATAAATACGGACCGATTTGCAGCTCCGCAACAGATTCTATTCGCTGTGCATAACTGGAATGGGTGAATTGACGATCGTGATTGCCCACCACCAAGATGAAGTTTATCTCAGGTCGCAATTCCATCCAATTAAAAAATTCATCCCACTCTGAATTGGGATCGGAATGAAAGAGATCACCCAAAAAGACCAGATTTGCGGGCCTATGCCTCTGAACTAGTCTATCAAGCTGAAGGAAGCCCTCGGCTCTTAAGGCGGTTGGAATGGCAATTCCGTTCTTTCGAAAATGCTGTACTTTCCCTAGATGCAGGTCCGAAACCACACAGTACTTCTCTGCAATTTGCAGTGAAAAGTCAGAGTGCAACTGAAGAGATTCTCCCGCCCATTTTGCCTGAATTTGGGTTGCTGAAATCTGTTCTAAATGACAAAGACTATCCATTATTCTATGCTCTGAGCCAAAATTCGAGCAATTCGATCTTCTAACTGCTCACTGCTCATCTTCTGACGCAATCGGTCTACCAAGATGGGAAAGCACAAAGGACTTGGATACTTAATGTCTTCTAAAAGAATCTGTTGACTGTTTATTCTATCCAAAGCCTTTCTAAGTCTTCCCTCTTCGAGTTGAAAATCCATGGTTTCGGAATAGGCTTGTTTCAATAAAATATGGTCGGGTTGATATTCTTCGAACACTTTAAAAAGCAAGGCACTTGAATTTTGTAGATGCCGCTCTTTGATTTTCTGCCCGGGATAGCCTCTGAATACCATTCCTGCAATATAGGCGATGTCGTGAAACCGTCTTTTCGCCATTTCCGATGCGTTTACACTAGTGCTAATATGCTCTATTAAGTTATCCGTAGAAAAAAGCGCTTGCAGAAGATCTGAATCCAAATCAATGGCTTGCTCCGAGAGGAGTTCAAATCCATAATCATTCATAGCAATGGAAAAAGAACAAGGCTGGTGTTGCCCTATTCTCCAAGCAATTAGATAGGCCATGCCCTCGTGCACCAAGCGACCCTCAAAAGGATAGAAGAAAAGATGAAATCCTTCATCACTTTCTAATCTTTCTATGAGAAACTGCTTCTCATTTGGAACTACGGAATATTCCTTTTGCCATTGAATCATGGGTTGTAATAAAGCCAATTCTGGATGTCCATCGCCCCCTTTTGCTGCTTCTACCCACTTTCTCCTAAGCATCTGTCCTAGTTGAGCTGAAAGGGGCAATCTTCCGCCATTCCATGCCGGAACAATGCCCATTTTCTTATCCGATCTGCGCACATTCACTGTCATCTCACGAATTTCAATGAGCTCAAGGTTTTGTCCTGCAAACCAGAATACATCGCCCTTTTTTAATTTTCCGATAAAATACTCTTCCACATGGCCTAAAACCGGACCTCTTTTCAATTTTACTCTGAGCATGGTATCGCTCACAATAGCGCCAATGCTCATGCGGTGTCGCATGGCTACTTTTCTAGATTCTACATAAAAACGTCCATCTTCGTCTTGCACTAATTTGTGAAAATCATTGTAGGCTTCGAGCAATCCGCCACTTGTTAAAAAAGACAGGCACTCTTGCCATTCTTCAGTGGTAATGCTGCTAAAGGCAAAAGTGGAAGTCACTTCTAGATAGAGTTCATCTTCATAAAAACCATCCGATACCGCAAGGGTGGTTAGGTATTGAAGCAGAATATCAAAGGTGCGAGTGTAGGGCAGTCTATCTTCAATACATTCCTCTTGAATAGCTGTTCTCAGAGCAGCAGACTCTAGTAATTCAAGTGCGTGGGTTGGTACAAAATAGATTTGGCTCTTAGCCCCTGGCTGGTGGCCGCTTCTTCCGGCTCTTTGCAAAAATCTTGAAACTCCCTTCGGACTTCCGATCTGAAATATTCGGTCTACCGGGCGAAAATCTACACCCAAATCGAGGCTTGAGGTACATATAACGGCCTTAATGCTACCTTGAAACAAGGCGTCTTCCACCCAAAAACGAAGCTCTTTACTAATGGAACCATGATGCAATGCCAATCTACCTGCCAAATCGGGTTCTGCATCCAATAAACGCTGATACCACACCTCTGCTTGAGCACGTGTATTGGTAAAAACTAAGGCCGTTTTAGACGCCTCAATCAGGGGCAATAAGTCTGGCAAAAGTTGCAAACCCAGATGCCCAGCCCAAGGCAATTTCTCTAGGGTTTCTGGTAAAACGGGTATTATCTCTATCTGTTTGTGAAGAGCTGCTTTTATAAGAACTGCTTCTCTGCTTCTACCTCCTAACAAAACTTCTAAAGCTTGATTGAGATTTCCAATGGTAGCCGAAATCCCCCAACATTTAAGCGCAGGTGAAATAGAACGAATGTGGGCCAAAGCCAGCTCCATTAGATTGCCCCTTTTTGTACCAATGAGTTCATGCCATTCGTCTACCACAATGGCTTGCACTTGCTGAAAATGCCGAGCATGCTGTTTTTGAGCAAACAGAATATGAAGGCTCTCTGGCGTAGTGATTAAAAGCTCGGGCATTTTGCGCTTTTGCTTGTCTTTTTCTGACTGAGAGCTATCTCCCGTTCTTATCTCAATACGCATATCTAAGCCCAGGGCAAAGGCCGCCCTTTCGGCAGACTGCTGAATTTCTTTAGTTAGAGCTCGGATGGGACTAATCCAAATAATATGTAAGCCTTTCTCAGGAGAATTGGCTTTGAGCAAGAGGGGGAGTAGAAGTGAATAGGTTTTGCCGCTACCGGTAGGGGCGTTTACAATGCCTTCCCTCCCTTCGA
>CALCFH010000490.1 GCA_937900215.1 uncultured Cryomorphaceae bacterium | reverse complement strand
CATCTGGGAAAACGCACTGCAGTATATGAGATTCAAGTGCATAGAAATGAAAATGAATTGGTTGCTCTCTTTAGAGGAACCGTGTATAGAACCGATAAAAATTGGGAATAATGATAGATGATAATCAAGCCTATATAGTAGAAGGCAGCCGAACTCCGGTTGCAAAATTTGGCGGGTCTTTGTCTGAGGTACGCGCAGACGACTTGGCGGCCCATAGTATACGGTCACTCCTAGAAAAACTTCCCAATCTTGATCCAAAAAAGATTGATGACGTGATACTTGGCTGTGCTAACCAAGCGGGTGAAGACAATAGAAACGTAGCGCGTATGGCTTCGCTTCTTGCCGGATTGCCTTGGAGCGTTCCAGGTGAAACAGTGAACAGACTTTGTGCCTCTGGAATGTCTGCCGTTGTGCATGCCTTCCGTGCCATTCGTGCTAATGAGGGCAGTCTTTTTATAAGCGGAGGAGTAGAACATATGACTCGCGCTCCTTATGTGATGAGTAAGGCCACAAGAGCGTTTGGCACCGACTCTAAAATGTACGACTCTAGCTTTGGTTGGAGGTTTGTAAATCCACAGATGCACTCACTTTATGGCACTGATGCCATGGGCGAAACCGCTGAAAATTTGGTAGATAAATTTGGGATTTCTAGAGTAGATCAAGATTTGTTTGCCTTTAATAGTCAACAAAAAGCCGCAAATGCTCAAAAAAATGGAATCCTTGCTCAAGAGATTTCCCCTGTGATCATTCCTCAAAGAAAAGGAGCAGATAAAATAATAAGTTTAGACGAATTTATAAAAGCCGATACTAGCCTTGCTATTTTATCCACCCTACGACCCGCCTTCAGAAAAGAAGGCACGGTAACCGCCGGCAATGCTTCAGGACTAAACGATGGTTCCGCTGCCCTACTCATAGCTTCTGGAAAAGCAGTAAGAGAAAACAATCTCCAGCCAAAGGCCCGCATTGTTGCATCAGGGGTCAGTGGAGTTGAACCGAGAATCATGGGTATTGGACCAGTGTATGCTTCGCAACTCGCCTTGCAAAGAGCCGGCTTAACTCTCGATCAAATGGATCACATTGAACTCAATGAAGCCTTTGCTGCACAAGTACTTGCTTGTACTCGCACTTTACATCTTGAAGACAACGATCCGAGAATCAATCCGAATGGAGGTGCCATTGCGATTGGTCATCCTCTGGGTATGTCAGGGGCCAGAATATTGCACTCGGCTGCGTTAGAATTACAAAGAAGTTCTAAAAAATATGCGCTGGTTTCTATGTGCATAGGCGTTGGACAAGGTTATGCGGTAATCTTGGAAAATACTTCTATATGATTTTTGAATTCGAAGGTTTTCGCCCCGTTGTTCATCCTTCCTCCTTTGTGCACCCTCAATCCTCAGTTATTGGAAATGTGATCATAGGAAAACACGTTTACATTGGTCCGGGTGCCGTTTTGCGCGGCGATTGGGGTAAAATTGAAGTGAAAGATGGAGCCAATGTTCAAGAAAATTGCACCGTTCATATGTTTCCGGGTGTTACTGTTGTATTAGAGGAAATGGCCCATATTGGCCATGGAGCTATTATTCATGGTGCCAATGTGGGTAGAAATGTACTGGTTGGTATGAACTCAGTAATAATGGATGAAGTGGTTATCGGAGAGGAAAGCATAATAGGTGCGCTCTCTTTTGTAAGGGCCAAGATGAACATCCCCCCTCGAAGCCTCGTGGTTGGAAATCCTGCCGAAATAGTGCGAACTATCGACAAAAGAATGATCGATTGGAAAACCATGGGAACGGAATTATACATGAGACTTCCGTCTGAATGCCATGCCAGCTTAAAAGAATGCAATCCACTTACAGAAATAGAAGAAAATAGACCCATTCAAAAAACCGACTATTTGCCTTTTCAAAAGCATTGATCTTTTTGCTAAATATGGGTTAAAAGCCCTTAGTATCAGCTAGAATAACCAGGGTATTCCATTACATTTGAGCCCATTATACAACCAATCATTATGATAAAACCTTTAGCCTCATTGCTTGCCCTTGCACTTCTTGCGGGCTGCAATCCAGCAGAAAAAAAGACCAAAATGGCACTTACTTACCCTGAAACCCGCGAAGACAGTACGGTTATAGAAACCTATTTCGGAACAGATGTGACTGATCCGTATCGTTGGTTAGAAGACGATCGTTCAGAGGAAACAACCCAATGGGTACAAGCTCAAAATGAAGTGACTCAGTCGTATTTGGCTACCATTCCCTTTAAAAAAATCTTGCGCGATAGATTAGAAATCCTTTGGAACTATGAAAAAATTGGAAGTCCTTTTATTGAAGGTAAATACACCTATTTCTTCAAAAACGATGGTCTACAGAACCAAAGTGTGATGTACCGTATTCGGGAGGAAGGGGCCGAACCTGAGGTTTTCTTAGATCCCAATAGCTTTTCAGTAGATGGCACAACCTCCTTAGCAGGTCTTAGCTTTTCAGAAGATGGAAGCATTATGGCCTATCAAATTTCTGAAGGTGGAAGCGACTGGAGAAAGGTGATTGTCCGCGATGTGGAAACCTTAGAGGTTATAGAAGACACTTTATACGATGTTAAATTCTCGGGCACCTCTTGGAAAGGAAACGAAGGTTTCTACTATTCAAGTTATGAAAAGCCAAAAGAAGGATCAGAGCTTAGTGGAATGACTCAGCACCATATGCTTTTCTTCCACAAATTAGGAACCAAGCAAAGCGAAGATGTTTTGGTTTTCGGAGGAAAAGATCTTCCTAGAAGATACGTCTCTGCCAACGTTACCGAAGACAATCGCTTTCTGGTAATCAATGCTGCGGTTTCTACAACCGGCGACGAACTGTACATTCAAGATCTATCTAAGCCGGGAAGTGCCATTGTACCTATTATACTGGGCTTTGAAAACGAATACGGTGTAATTCACAGCGAAGGCGATGATTTATACATTTCTACCAATTTTGAGGCGCCTAATAAGCGTGTGATGAAAATGAATATTCAATCGCCTGCACGTGAAACTTGGACGGAAATTATTCCTGAAAACGATATGCCTTTGTCTGCAGGTAGTGGTTGTGGTTATCTGTTTGGCACCTATTTGAAGGATGCTACCAGCCTAGTTCGCCAGTTTAAACTCAATGGAGAATTGCTACGTGAAATTGAACTTCCTGGAGTTGGAAGTGCCGGAGGCTTTGGTGCACGTTGGAAGGATACCGAATTGTATTATTCTTTCACCAATTCTATACAACCTTCTACCATTTATAAATTCAATGCTGAAAGTGGTAAATCTGAAATCTATCAGAAACCCAATGTAGACTTTGATCCGGCTTTGTATGAATCAAAGCAAATTTTCTATACTTCAAAAGACGGAACCAAAATTCCAATGATTATATCTTACAAGAAAGGCATTCAGATGGATGGCTCTAACCCAACGATTCTATACGGTTACGGTGGATTTAACATCAGCCTAACTCCGAGTTTCTCTGTGGCCAATCTAGTTTGGATGGAGAATGGTGGCGTGTATGCCGTAGCCAATTTACGCGGTGGAGGTGAGTATGGCGAAGAATGGCATTCAGCCGGCACTCAGATGAAAAAGCAAAATGTTTTCGACGATTTTATAGCCGCTGCAGAGTATCTCATGAAAGAAGGCTATACGTCTAAAGAGAAAATAGGTATTAAAGGTGGCAGCAATGGTGGCCTATTAGTTGGGGCATGTATGACTCAAAGACCCGACTTATTTGCTGTGGCGCTTCCTGCTGTTGGGGTTTTAGATATGCTTCGCTATCACAAATTTACAGCGGGTGCGGGTTGGGCCTATGACTACGGAACCTCTGAAGATTCAGAAGATATGTTTCGTTATTTAATTGGTTATTCTCCAGTGCACAATTGCAAGCCAAACACCCGTTATCCGGCAACCATGATTACCACCGCCGACCACGATGATCGCGTGGTTCCTGCCCACTCTTTCAAATTTGCTGCCTCTTTGCAAAAAGCACACGTAGGCGAAAATCCGGTTCTTATTCGAATTGAAACCAATGCAGGACATGGTGCAGGAAAGCCTACCTCTATGATTTTAGACGAAGCTGCCGACCTAATGGCCTTCAGCTTTTATAATATGGGAATAGAAAATCTAGGAGTTAAATAGTTCTAGAGTTCAAAATAGACACAGGGGAGGGAATCTAAATTCTCTCCCCTTTTTTTATTCTTGAAAAATTAAAAAAATGGTGTAGCTTTTGATGC
>CALCFH010000489.1 GCA_937900215.1 uncultured Cryomorphaceae bacterium | reverse complement strand
TGATGAACAATAGCCAGATAAAGCCTAAGTTCTGATCGTAGAGTTTTAATCCGAAAAACTGTGGGAAAGCAGTAATCAAATCAGCAAAGCCTACTATATTGAATATCCAAACCAAGGGAATGGCAAAACTCCATTTATACTTGAGGGCGATAGAAGCGATGATCGCGAGAATGGATGTCGACATATCCCAAAGACCTACTGTACTCAAGAAGTCTGCGGGGAAACCTGAATAAAACTGCTCCTTCGCCATAAACGACAATCCCAAATAACGGAAAGTGTTTAAAAACACAAAAGGCAAGAGTGCGTCGTGGATTGCAAGCTTGGCAACACGGGGTTTAATCCACCAATTGAATCCGATAATAATGCTAAGGCTTCCTAAGATTGCCTGAATGTTGATGATTGCGAAATTGTCCATTTTTATTTGTTTTTGTGGTTGTTGATTCGGCTTATCGGCTTGGGACGGCCTGCTTATTGAGCTGATTGAAAATAAACTTCGGCGCCAAGCGGCTCATGAGTTTCAATTGCTTAGAAATACCTGGGGTAATTTCTTCCTTCCCCTTTATATAGTCTTTCCAAAATAGATCCGCCAGCTTTTCGGGTGGCATGGGTTTGAGATTGTCGTCTTTTAAATCGGCGTCTTTAGCCAATTTGGTATCGACCACAGGCGGCATTAACTCCACCACTTTAATACCATAAGGTTTCAGTTGTGGGCGGATGGATTGAGTCCAAAAATGAACAGCGGCTTTGGTTCCTGAATAAACGGGCGATTGAGCGAAAGGAACATAAGCCAATCCGGAAGAAACATTAATTAGACTTGCCTTTTTGCTCTTCTTTAGTTGTGGAAGGAAATGATGCAGCAATCGGATGGGTGAATGGAAGTTGATTTCAATCTCCTCAAAAACTTTTTCTAAATCATTGGTTTCGTCTGCCGTATCCATCAAATTCATGATGCCCGCATTGTTGACCAGCACATCGATACCACCGAAGTCTTTCTGTAGTTGATCTGCTAAGACTTTTACTTCTTCCCCTTTGGTTACATCGCTCTGAAAAATGTAAATCTGTGGGAGCTCTGCCTTTACTTTTTCAAGTTTAGATAGCTGTCTTCCTGTAATAATTACCGTGTGCCCATGGGCCAGGAAGGTGCGAGCCAGAGAAAGGCCAATGCCCGATGCCCCGCCAGTAATAAGCACTTTCTGTTTTGTTTCATTCATTTAATGGTGGTTTTAATTTTAAAGACTGCCGTTTTGAAGAAGCTTGGTATGCATCCAAAACATCAAGGCGGTTGGAATTAATTCGATTAAAATGCCGAAAATGAGGAAAGGGGTGGCGGGATAGTTCCGAAGGGCTAGGGCTCGAACAATCCCTCCTATAAATAATGCAAGCATTAAGAATCGAAAGAGAGCAACTTCAGAAGGATTCCATGCTACATAGAAAAAAGCAATAGACATAGATGCCCATATAGCTGAAATAAAACGGTGGTTGTTGTCCATAGCAGGATTTTCCAAAGGATCGAAGGAGGCAGTTACACCCAGAAATCCAGTGGCAGCGGCGATTATACCATAAAGCACAAGGAATATGCGAATGAAGAGTAACATGATTAGAAAGTTTTAGGGAATGAAAAGGCAAGGCTATAATTGGGCCCAAGAGGGAAGGAATCTTCCCCCGAAAAAGACAGCGCAATACCCTCTAACGATGGAGAGAGCGATATCATAAACCCTAGGGCAGCAGGTCGATAACCGACCCGAAAGTCTTTCGGTAAATCTTTGTTGGAATAACTATTTCGCAGCATTCAATCGCTCTCTTTTCTTCTTAGACAAGCGATTTTGGAATGTGTGAATACTTTCTAGAAAAAAAATCAATTTAAATTCAAACGCTCTTTCCAATTCGGACTTTCGAGAATGCTTTCTATGAGATTTGTTTTCTCAAAATGTGTTCTGTAACTGTGGTCTCGGTGCAAGGCAGCGTAAAGATGTTCCGATTCTTCTACGAGATAATTGGCATCTGCCTCAAGCGATTCTTTAAATGTGGAAAACTCCTTTTTATTAAATAGCAGGTTCTTAGCATCAACCATTCCACTTTCAACCGCTACAGTAACCTTTTTATTGCACCGACAAGGATTGGCTTTATTTACCAAACCACATTTGTTTTGCATGAAGTTGTACAGATGTTGGCGGGCATTGCTCAGTTTCTTTCTGAAATTATCGGGAGAAATCTCCATGATTTCCGAACCAATAGTATGATCGCCACCAAAAATGTCACCTATTATATATATCATCCGCTGCTCTTTGGTAAGACAAAGCAGCATACCCGAAAGGCATTGCAGTCGCACTTCGCGAATCTCCTCTTTTTTACTCTCTTGCTCCTCTGCGCTTAAATCTACGCTTGGACTGTCATCGAGCATTTGTCCCAGATCTTCAAAATTATCGGCAAAAAGTCGACTCGGTTTTTTCAGATCGTTTAAAAAGTGATTGCGCACAATTCGGTAGGCCCAAGTTCTAAAGGAGCTATCGCCTTTAAAGGAACTCAGATTGGAAATAATCTTCAGTAAAGTCTCTTGTGTAAGATCTTCCGCTTGTATGGGGTCTCCCACCATCTTCCAAGCAATATTATAAATGAACGCTTGATGTCTAAGCACCAATCCATTTAAAGAGGCCTTATTGCCATTCAATATTTCACTTACCAGAACGCTGTCGGGGGTATCGTTGAGATAGGAAGTAGAAAATGGATTCATATAAGTAATCAATAAAGCGAGCCTCAAGCCAACACGGCCAAGTACAATCACGACTTAGCAAATTTGAAGATAAAAACAGCAGCTAAAAGAAAAAAGTACATCACGAAGAAGCCCCCTACCCTGTCAGCCACAATCTCTCCATTTTTCACTTTTCACTACTCCCTAAAACCGAATTACCTTCTCTCGAAAAGACTCTGCTCTATCTCGATGCGCTGTAATAAAGTAAACACCTTGTTTAAGAGGACTTAAATCCACCTGATAAGCATTGTTAATCCAATTAAATTCGACTTCCATTCTTTGGCCCAATTCATTGTACAAACTCAATTCATATTCATGAATCGAATATCCATTCATTGAGATATTGAGCCTATCGCTGGTTGGGTTTGGATGGATGGACAAGCCTTTGTTTAAAAAGAAATCATCCGCCGAAAAAGAAGAACAGTTGATCGGTGATCCCGACTGTTCTATAAAGTTGCCATTGGATACACTCCAATGCTGCCAAGTTCCTCCCGATCCGGTTTCCCAAGTATTGAGATCGAAGGTATTAGAGCCATTGGCCTCACCCTTTATCTGATATACTTTTAGGGCTTGTCCACCTAAATCCCAAGTTAAAGGATTTCCAGAACTGCAGTTTTCTGGCAACTGAACCACAAGTTCACAGTTGGATTGAATGAAATAGGCATTGTCGTCATAGGTTGGAAAACCTCCAAAAACAGAAGCGATACCGTTGGTATCTATGCATACTGCTGTATACTCATCGCAAGCAATAGCCCTTGCATAGACTCCATAATCCGATTGGATTCTCGCCAGAAAGGCAACAAGTCTCCCCTTTCTATCTGGATTATCGAAATGCGTATCGGTAAGGGTTTGATCTAAGAAAGTATTCTGAAGAAAGGTACTGGAGTCTATAGTCACCAAATTATTGAAAGGATTGGCCATAGCCGTAGAAGAAGTAACCGTTCCATTTTTAGCCGAGAAATAGTATTTACCCTGAATAGCCATTCCGGCACTTGTTCCTCCTATTACGCACTTTCTTTGATTAATGGCTTGATTAATTGCCGTATTGAAAGGCGTGTTTCTCCAAGAATCGATATAGGTCCATTGATCGCCACCCGCAAACCAAATGGCTTCCGCTTTCTGAATTCTTTGCAAAACATAGGGATCACTGCTGGCCGCAGCAGAATTACAGACTATAGTTTCAACCGAATTCACCGCAACGCCCAAACTAGAATAGAGATAAGAGTTGTAACCGTCTGAGCCCGATGTTCGCAAGACCAATACATCGCCCCCATTGGCTCTTTGAAGGAACCACTGCATAGCATTGTCGTCTTCCGATGCACCACCCATCAGACAAACCCCTCCCAATGCATTCACTACAACATCTGTGGTATTCCCAGTAAAATAAGAAGTGTACGCCTGACCAAAGCCCAATATCGGGAGAAGGCTTAAAATTGAAAGTAAAAACTTGTGCATAACCGAATTATACAAGAGTGTTATCGAGTTTATAAGAGGCCGTCTAGACTTCTTTACGTATTGTTTCATTCCAGCCCAATTGCAAATCAGCATTTTCCTTTTAAGTTGAGTACATTTTCAAATGAGCCAGATTCTTTTGGTTCGTCCCAAAAAAGATTCTCTCTTTCGGATTTAAAAAGGAAATCTGCCCTTGCTTTGGAAGCAGAAAATGAATTCTCAATATCCGTTTATTTTTTCGAAGATCGCATCGCTTTTACTTTCTTTACGTTCAGATTATGAATCGCTTTCGCATATTCCTCCGTCTCCATTCCAAGCAGCGCTACCTTTCCATTGCTATCCAAGAGCACTCCAAATCCGTTGGTCTTCGTTAAAGGTGATGCTCTAAAGCAAGCTTGACCTTTGGAGAAAAACTCTTTTCGGGCTTGATCGTATTCCGCTTCAGTTAAATCATTGCGGTTGGCAAAAACCTGAAAGAATACATCGTCCGAGCTATATTTATACGGATGACTTTCGAGCATTTCATACTACATTTCCGCCACAGTTTTCTTGTCTCCTTTCGAGGGAGGCCTTGTTCCTCTGCTGGCTTTCGTGTCTTCAGCTACTTCGATAAAACAATTGTAATAATTGGTTGAGTGCATTTTGTTTTTCTCCACAGTCTCTATATCTTAATTCTTCTTTGTCACTTCTGTGTTCCAACAGACCACATATTGCCCCAATAATCTATGAAAGTGGCTCTACGATCTGGATCTCCCTCACTTTCTTTTGGTTCTTCAAATACTTCGCAGCCCGACTTTATGGCTTTTTGGAATATCTTATCTACATTAGGCACATACACATGCATCACCAATCGAATCGCAGGAAATTTCTGCGAAGAGTCGCCTACCATAATAATTGAGTCGTCTATCTGAATTTCTGAATGCATGATCGTTCCATCTGCATGGGAATAGCGTCGCATTTCCTTTGC
>CALCFH010000488.1 GCA_937900215.1 uncultured Cryomorphaceae bacterium | reverse complement strand
GATCATAGATTAGGCCCAATCTTAAATGATTTTATGATTGGAGAATCAGCAGCAAGGATCAAATATCATAATTTTGAAATTTTACCGCCCGGTATATTGTGTGATAAGTCACGAGGAACTTATAGATTATGTATTCCAGATTCTCTATTAAAAGTTTTTGCGGCGGCCGCCCATGTCCAATACGGACACCGTGGTGCCAAAAATCTTACAGGAATAGTTGGAGTCAACTATTATCATCCAAAGATGAGTGACGCCATAGATAAAATAGTACGTAAGTGCCATTTATGTATGATGTGTACACCCAATCCGCACAGGAAAGGTCAAATAGATGCTTTTAGAGTATGTGACCACCCTAATGAAGTGTGGGGGATGGACTATTTCAAAATGGAAAAGACCATCGAAGGGTATGAATATGTCCTCATCATTGTTGATTTTTTCAGTGGCTATACAATATTACACAAATGCAAACGCCAAACTGCAGCTGATACAATAAATGCTCTAAGAAAAGCTTTTGTACACTTATCAATGCCAAAAGAGTTGCGTTCCGATAATGCAAGAAATCTTTTGCAGTCGAAAGATGTACTAAATTTTCTCAAAGAACATAATGTATTCGCGCGTACGTACCCACCAAACTACAGGCTCCACAATCCCGTCACAGAGCGGCAAGTGAAGACCTGCAGGCATATATTCCGGTACCACAGAGCTCATTGTGAACTACAATACTTTGATTGGGCTCGCCACGTTGAAGAAGTTAATACGTTGTTGAACGCCATACCTAGAAAATATAGGTCACAGGGTGAAACAAAGTATATATCTCCTTTCGAGTTATATTTTTCACGACCGACCGATTTTCTTAAGATTCCAGATGGTTATACAAGTTCTAGACTCACTAGCCTAGAGGCTAGAGAAGAGTATTCTAGTGAACTTAAGGCCTTTGTTAAAGGAGCCATTGAATCTTTAAAAGGAGCATATCAACAAGCGCATAATTTCAATGCAAACAAACATCCAGTTGTAAATGTAAACGATTTTTTCTTGGTGAAGAATAAGGCTACTCCCGCACAAGGCGAGGTTAGTAAAAAACACCAAACAGTTTACAGAGACACTGTGTATATTTGCAAAAACGTGATTGGACGTACCGTGCAAGGTGAAAACCTTTGGAATGGCAATGTGATATTTGCGAATGTAGATGATATTAAAGTTTACCTGGAAAGGGAGAATTACTTCTCTGAACTACCCGAAGCTATCAGAAAGCACGTCGGTGGTGAGTTCGAAGTAAATGCTCGTCCAGAAGTCCGCAGAGAAGTCCTGAAAAAATTAAGGGATTTAAATATGTTTTTAAAGGAGCGCAGAGATCCGATATCAGGTCCGTTAGATTCGGAGGGAGATTCAGGATCAGTTGTCCTTTCAGAGGCACGCTCGGTATCAGATAGAAGTTTCATAGATGAGTGTAACAGCGATTTTTCTTTTGTTCCTTCTTCATGGAATTCGGATATAAATAGAGAAATGCCATTTCCGCATGCGCAAGATTACAGATATATGGCTGACTATATTCCTCTCGAACAAGAAGAATTAGGCAATACATCTAAAATTTCTGTGGAGCCTACTGATGCTCCAGAAAAATCTGCCAGCAATGGATACTCTAATCCTGAAGTATATAGACTACAACAAACTACATTTAATGAAGTTGAACTAGAAAATGAAAACAATACTATGATTTCAGATTTTACAGTACAAGCAGAGTTACAAGAACGCCAAGTAATTGACGAACTTGATTCTCTAAGGTTAAGCGAAAATGTGCGGAGGGAATCTGAACCCGGAGTCACCCCAAGGGATAACTCCAAAGGAACAGAACCCACGGTAAGCCAAAGGAATTCTAAAAGTAGTGTTTCAGACATAGGGGAACTGAGCCAAAACAATAGCCGGTTAAATATGTTTGAAGATACTTTTAGGGTTATTGCAAACACTACTCGCTCTAAAGCTAATTCTGTCAAAAAATCATCAGTTAAGTTTTTGGGTAGTCTAAGGAAGTCCGAAAGGTCAAAAATTCCTAATACTTTATTTCCAAAGGACAAATGGGACATGGATAGACTGTAATTATTTATTAATCAGGCTATAAATTTTTTTCATGTTTTGGTATTGTACAATTTTGTAGGGAATAACTAATATAAACTTTTTCTTTGCCTATAGGAAGGGGGG
>CALCFH010000487.1 GCA_937900215.1 uncultured Cryomorphaceae bacterium | reverse complement strand
TTGAGGCTCAAGCCTATGCAGGTGGAAGTGGCTATTACGCACACATTATGACCGTACAGAGCTTTAATGAGGTGGAGGAGGGAAGGGAAGTCCTTTCTAAATCTAGCTTGCCAGTTCTTGTTTTAAGAGCACAGTGCGACAATCAGAAATGGGGATTTACCCAAGAGTACATCGATCTATTTCCTCATTCGCAGCTGCGGATCATAGAAAATGCTGGACATGATTTGATTGCGGGAAATAGGGAGCAATACATCCAATGGATGGAAGATTTCTTAAGAGAGGCTCAAGACAGCGCTTCTCCTTCCAACTAAAAACAGCGGGCTTACTTTATTTGCCACCAAAGTGCTAAAGAGTGGTGTAGATTTACCTTTTAAGAAAGCAAAAAGCCTATGAAATCGGTAGTATCTACAATCCTTATGCTGGTGGGACTAACCCATTGCGCCTTCGCCCAAGAGGCAGAGACTTCAAAGGCTTATGCAACCGAAACAGGCCTTTCGTATTACAGTGAAGAGGAGATGAAGGGCGATGCCTATCGGCAAGAGATGTGCGTGGTAGACCTATACTATCCAACCGAAATCAAAGACTTTCCCACCATTGTATGGTTTCATGGAGGCGGACTTACCTCAGGGGAGCGTTATATTCCAGAATATCTTAAAAACAAGGGATTTGCCGTGGTAGCCGTTGGCTATCGATTGTCGCCAAAGGTAAAAGCGGTGGACTGCATTCGAGATGCAGCAGCGGCCACGGCTTGGGCATTCAATTCCATTGAAAAATATGGGGGAAGCAAGCGGTTGATTTTCGTTTCAGGGATGTCTGCAGGTGGATATTTGGCCTATATGATTGGTTTAGACAAGGAGTATCTAGCAGCGGAAGGCATAGACGCCAATAAAATAGCTGGACTGATTCCCTTTTCAGGTCATGCCATTACGCATTTTACCGTTCGGCAGGAGATGGGCATTGCAGGTGAGCAGCCCATCATAGATAAAATGGCGCCTTTGTACCATGTGAGAGCCGATGCGCCCCCGCTCTTGATCATTACGGGTGATAGAGAATTGGAACTCTTGGGAAGATATGAGGAGAATGCCTATATGATGCGGATGCTAAAGGTGGCAGGACATGAACGAGTGAAGATCTATGAGCTAGATGGATTTAACCATGGGCAGATGGAATATGCGGCTCTTCCGCTTTTGGTGCGCGAGGTGCAGGCTTTGACCGATCAGATAAAGGGCTTGCGCAGATGATGTATTTAAGTGAAATTCGTTTCTAGCTACTTTTTTTTTGGGGATTTGAAGCGCAAATGAAGGCGGTCTGCAGGCCTTAGATTGAAAGAACATAAATAATGAAAAAGTTTAAATATGTCTTTGAATAATAGAATAGGGTGGATGCTATTCAGTCTAAGCATGTCTCTTCAGCTCATCGCACAAGAGTTTAAACCCGTAAAATTTCCGAGTCATTATGTGGCTCAGTTGGATGTGGTTTATGTTAGTCAAGGAGCATGGGAGGGTCGGATGGATGTTTACTTCCAACCAAAAGCAGAACAGCCCACGCCTATTATTCTAAACATACACGGAGGTGGATGGAATCATGGGGAGAAAGAGTCGCAAACTGGATTCGCAGGATTCTTTAAAAAGGGATTTGCAGTAGCCAATATTGAATACAGATTGTCCGATGTGGCCTCCGCACCGGCCGCCATTGTAGATGTACGCTGTGCTTTGATCTACTTACTCACTCATGCCGAGGATTTAAATATAGACAGAGAGAAAGTCTACATTATGGGCGGTTCAGCAGGTGGACATTTGGCGCTAATGGCCGGATTGATGGGAAATAACCGCCATTTTGATGGCGACTGCAGCTATGAGGGTGAAATAAAAGTGGCGGCTATCATAGATAAATACGGCCCAACTGATTTGGTTCCGCTGTCACAAAAAGGTTCAGTAAAGCGATGGTTGGGAGAGCAGTCTAAAGATCTGGCCTTCGTTGAATCGGTCTCACCTGTTTATCAAGTGGATTCCAATAGTCCGGCCGTTTTAATTTTGCATGGTACCGCCGATGCAACCGTTTCTATTGAGCATTCAGAAAAACTGTACGCACTATTGAAAGAGAACGGCGTAAGAACCGAGTTTATTAGAATAGAAGGCGGAGGACATGGCGGTTTTTCAAAAGAAGAAATGGATGCAATCAAGTCGAAAATGTGGCTTTTCTTAGAAGAATTGCAACTAGAAGACCAAGCATTAAGCGAAAGGCAAGGGGAGTAATGGCTTCTAAGTAAATGGGTATAAAAATCGTCGCTTGAGATGGAGACCGATTTAGTAGCGTTTTAGTTTTACTCGAAGACGCAATGGCGCGAGCATTTTATTCTCATTTTTGGTTGCAAACAAAGGCGCAAAGGGTTTGGTTTCTTGCTTGGTTTCTCGCTAAGGCGCAAAGACGCTAAGAGTTTGGTTTCTCACTTGCTTGCTCGCTAAGGCGCAAGGACGTAAAGGGTTTTACTTTGGTTTGATTTCTTGCTATGGACTGAGGGCGGCCGTGGGCTTAGGGATTCAGATATCGGTTGAGGAAGTGGCTGATGTGGACTTCTACTTCGGGAATGTCTTTGGAAACGACGTGCGATCCTAGTACGTGGTTCTCAGCATTGGGTAGGGCGATGGCTTGCTTTTGGCTTTCGTCTGTGCCTAACTGA
>CALCFH010000486.1 GCA_937900215.1 uncultured Cryomorphaceae bacterium | reverse complement strand
TACAATTACAATACTCAGTTTGATGAGGCCTTCCTTCCGTCACTGGAAGTATCTATGGCCTTGCCGACCCATCCGGAATGGAGAGCCTACACATCCTACAACCGAGCTTTCCGACTTCCAACCTATACCGATTTATATTACCGATTGGGTGGCGCGCAGGGAAGCAAAAATCTCCAGCCCGAATACAGCAACAACTACGAATTAGGTGGAAAGTACCGCAGTGCTGATGGAACCTCCAACCTTCAAATTTCAGTGTTTAGAAGAGAAGGCAAAAACCTCATCGATTGGATTGTGCTTCCAGAAGACAGCAGTCAGACCTTGCAAGCTGCCAATATTACCGAGTTGAACTTAAACGGATTGGAATTCGACTATCGAAAGAACAATCCCTCTACTTCCACCCAAGCACATTGGACCCAAATTGGCATTTCGTTCAGTCCTATTATACAAGACCAAGGAGAATTTGATTTTGAATCGCTTTACAGCTTAGATTATTTGCAAATGAAAGTCTCCGCAGATGTTCGCTGGTCTCTAGGCCATCATCTGCACCTCAGCTTGCGCTATCTCTTTCAGCAACGCAACGGCAGCTTCCTAATTCCTGGGTCTGCTATTCCACAAGCATTTGAAAGCATCCATACCCTAGATGCTCGCCTAGACTGGACACGCAAATCGCTATTGGTTTATGTGGATGGAAACAATCTGCTCGACAGAATGTATGTAGATAGAGCCAGCGTACTACAGCCCGGAATATGGATAAGAACGGGCATTCGCTATCGAATATAAGCTTACTTCAGCTTAGGATTATTGTGGTGCCTATCGTGATCGCGCTTTTTCTTTAAATCCATCTTAGCGCTGAAAGCCTTTTGCAAATCGGTATTGGTTTGATTGGCTAGACAGAGAACCACAAAAAGAACATCGGCCAGTTCTTCGCCTAGATCTTTGGCTTTGTCGCTTTCTTTCTCGCTTTGTTCGCCATAACGACGAGCAATGATTCTAGCCACTTCGCCCACCTCCTCGGTGAGTTGAGCCATATTGGTGAGCTCATTAAAATACCGCACACCGTGCTCTTTAATCCAAGAATCTACTTCGGCTTGAAGCAATTCAACGGGCATAGTTTCAGAACTCATACGTTGTATTTTGGGGAAATCATTACTCTCTGTTTTTGCTATCCAACCAAATGGTTACTGGACCATCGTTTACCAAGCTAACCTCCATATGTTCGCCAAATTGGCCTTCTGCAATGGCAATACCTTGCATCCGAAATGCAGCGATTATTTCCTTATAGCGTTGAGAAGCAAGAATAGGTTTTGCGGCTCGGATAAAGCTTGGTCGATTTCCTTTCTTGGTATTGGCGTGAAGGGTAAATTGAGAGATGCATAAGAGAGAACCCTTTATATCGAGCAAACTCAAATTCATCTTTCCTTCGGAATCTGAAAAGATGCGCATGTTTCCGATCTTCTGCACCAACCAATCGATATCCTCTCTTTCATCTGCCTCTTCAACACCAATAAAAAGGAGAAGGCCCGAATCAATAGCGCCTACAACACTTTCTTTCACCGTAACAGAAGCACGACTAACCCTTTGAATAAGAATACGCATAGGTGGAAATGGGGTGTCTATTTCTTAGTAATCACTAGTCATGAGAATAGAGATGCATTAGGTATTATTGATTAAATTCTCCTTGTCTACATTGGATAGGAAAGAGTACTCATCGGAGGGCGTAGACATTACAGAAATAACATCATAGCTATTCTCTTTGGCATAGTCTAGCGTTCTATGTGCAAATCCAATGGAGAATTCTTGCATATCGTCTTGAATGTGCTGAACGGGTATGCCCATTTCAGCAAAATAGGCCGCTGCATTGCGAACATTTTCCAAAGTTGTGCTACTCACCGAATTCGAAAATCGCTGAATGCTATAAATGCCTATTTCCGCACCGCACATTTTTGCCAACATGGCTGAAGCCTTCACTTTATTTTCGAAATGCTCATGACCGCCATAGGGAAAGAGAATTTTTTTAATTCCTCCTACTTGTATAATAGCATTGTCGGGAGTAGCCAACAAAGGAAGCGTTGCATCTCGAGCAATCTTTAAAATATCTGCACCAAAAAGCGACTGTCGCAAACCTTTGGTACCATGAGTACCCATTAAGAGTAAATTGTAAATTGGCTTAGATGCCTCTGCATTTATTTCAGAAAAGATGCTTCCATTTCTGCAAACGGCCTGGCAATCTATTCCCCACTCTCGACTAGCATTCTCCGCAAGCTCTTTTAAGAAACCATCTAAGTCAGCAAGGGTTTTGCCTCGCTTCTCTAACAACTTGGCAGAGTTCGAAGCTTTAATATGAAGGAGTGAAACACCCCACTGAGCGGCCCGTGCAATTTGAGAGGCTTTTTTTAAAGCATTATCGGCTCCTGGGCTAAAATCAGTGGCTATAAGAACTCTTGTCATAGTTAAAAAGGTTTAGGCTAAAGGTGCAAATAAATTTTTAACCGATGGCAGGATTAAGTCATACAAACTGCACATCTGCTATGTCTTTTCCTTTCTCTTCTATTTTTGATCTGCAATCGAGAGAAAATGGAGTAATGCCAATTAAGCGTTCCTAAATTGCTCGGAAAATATTCATTTTTCCTTCTAGATTACTAAACTCTTTGCTGTAGGCTGCATTTACAGTATCTTCCCAAGAAAGCTGCTACCACCTTTTATGTACGCTATAAATCCATTACGAGCTCTACTTTTTCCATTGATGTTCTTCTCCACCCTAGCCCTTGCGCAAGAAGGACTCCTCTTGTATAGCTGCGAAAACCACTCAATGGTTGAACCTATGCAGATTCCTATTCTTTCTGCCGAACCCATTTGGTTTCGCTTGGATAGCACCTCAAGCCTATTTGGTAGTATTCGAGGGACAGTCTTAAATCAGAATGAAGAATCTTTAGAAGGCGCAGAAATTATTATAGAGGGAAGTTCTTTAAAGGCAATAAGCAATGCCAAAGGACAATATACATTCGACTCTTTGTCAGATGGCCATTATACCATTCACATTAGCCATACCGATGGGATGCCTTGCGAGCTGCCACTACTTGTTATTGAGAAGGGGAAGCACTACAGCGCCCCAAGCGCAGTCTTGAGTTTTATTGAGATACAAACGGAAAAACCCATTCTATACCTCTATCCCGAACAGAAACAGGAGGTAACCGTAGAAATTGAATACAAGGGAAGACTAACCCATACTTATCCGAAATACCAAGAGGGTTGGAAGATTACCGCCTTTCCGGATGGAACGCTTGTAGATAAGAACAACAGAAGTTACTATGCCTTGTTTTGGGAAGGAGTGCCCTTTGAACCGCTCAGCGCTCCCGATGGTTTTTTGGTTAAAGGCTCGGAAAGCATTTCTTTTCTTGAGGAAAAACTTGCCGTACTTGGACTGACGGAAAGAGAGGCCAATGAATTTATTCTTTATTGGCTACCCAGGTTGGAAGTGAATGAATACAACTTTATCCATTTCGCTCAACAAGAATATTTAGATCTATGTGAGCTGAAGCTTGAGCCCAAACCCGATACTGAAATCAGGATAATGATGGTTTGGGAAGCATTCGAAGCGCCCATTGAATTTGAGCAGCAAATACTTCCACCTACACCCATTAGACAAGGCTTTACGCTTGTAGAATGGGGCGGAAGTCAATCTAAATTGAAGAAAAAGCTTTTGTAATGAATGCGTTTATTGAAACGCATTCCACCAAAAAACATTGGATTGTTCGGGCTCTTTAATCATGAGCTCTCCCAATCTGGGCATGGCGAAACCGATGGACTGCTCTTCTGCTTCTTTGGCAAAGCGCTCAACAGGATCTTTCCATTGATGCAAAGCCAATGTAAAAGCTCCCCAATGAATGGGAATGCTTGTTTTTGCCCGAACATCTTTGGCGGCTTGTACACTTTCTTCTGGATACATATGAATGGCATGCCAAAGCGGATTGTACTGTCCGCATTCTAAAAAGGCC
>CALCFH010000485.1 GCA_937900215.1 uncultured Cryomorphaceae bacterium | reverse complement strand
CCCAACCCACCGGATGATGTCTACCGCTAGGCAAATCGGCAATGGGTTGCCATGTTTGACAAAGACCACTGAGAGAATAAAGAGCTGTAAAGAGTGTAAAAAGTATGCGCATGTTTTATGTTTTTTCTAAACTAAAAAGGCAATTTAGAGCGAATTGTTTGAAGAGCGCGTATTTTAACATAGTTAGGCCCTTCTCCCAACTGTGCTCAGGCGAGATTGAAACCTACAAAAAGCCTTCCATTTGACTCTGCAAGGAAGCTGCTTCTTTGGCAGCGGCAAGTGCAAAGTCTTCACCCGAGGAGGCATATAAAATGCTCCTAGAAGCATTGATGAGCAATCCGCCAAAAGAGGTAATCGCCGATTTGCAAACCTCTTCAACAGTTCCTCCTTGTGCGCCCACACCTGGAACCAAGAAAAAATACTCTGGAAGCATTTCGCGCAATTCAGATAGATAAGCCGATTGAGTGGCACCGGTTACAAACATCAATTGTTCTGGTCCGCCCCAGTTTGATACTTGATGTACCACTTCTTTGTAGAGGGGCATTCCACCCTCTACGTTTTTCATTTCAAAATCGCTTGCACCTATATTACTTGTCAATCCCAAAACAATGGTCCAGCGATCTTTATATTCTAAAAAAGGTTTCACGGAATCCGAACCCATATAGGGTGCTACGGTAATGGCATCGCAGCCGTAGATCTCGAAAAAGGCTTTAGCATAGGCCATGGAGGTGTTTCCAATGTCTCCTCTTTTGGCATCGGCTATGAGTAGAAGCTCTGGGTACTCAGAATTGACATAATCGCAGAGCTTCTGAAAAGCTTTCCAACCTTCTACTCCTTCGGCCTCAAAGAAGGCCAAGTTGGGCTTAACAGCCACAGAGTATTCGGCCGTTGCCTCCACAATTGCCTTGCAAAATTCAAAAAGGCCGTCTTCTTTCTCTTGGAAAAAGGCAGGCAACTTAGAACGTACAGGATCTAATCCCACACAAAGCATAGACTTTTTCAATCCAATCTGACGGATCAGTTCTTCTCTTCCCATTTTATGCTTCGCTGCCTTCTTTTAGTCGCTGTGCATTCTCAGCAATATGCAACTCATCGATAAAGGATTGTATTTCACCATTCACCACATCGGTAAGATTGTAGACCGTATAGCCAATTCTATGATCCGTTACCCTACCCTGTGGATAGTTGTAGGTTCTGATTTTAGCTGAGCGGTCGCCCGTAGAGACCAGCGTCTTTCTCATGGCTGATTCCTTCTCTAACTTTTTGTTCAGTTCTATCTCGTACAAACGCGTTCTGAGCATAGTCATGGCTCTTTCCTTGTTTCCAAGCTGAGAGCGTTCTACTTGACAAACAATTACAATTCCGCTTGGCTTATGTGTAAGTTGCACTTTGGTTTCAACCTTGTTCACGTTTTGTCCGCCGGCACCACTAGACCTAGAGGTTTGCCATTCTATTTCAGAGGGGTGGATGTCTACATCCACTTCATCGGCCTCAGGCATTACGGCAACAGTAGCTGCCGAGGTATGCACTCTGCCTTGAGTTTCGGTATCGGGTACCCGTTGTACACGGTGCACTCCGGATTCAAACTTTAGAATACCGAAAGCTCCTTCACCTTGCACTTCCATAATTATTTCCTTGAAGCCACCCGCTGTGCCTTCACTTGAATCTACTATGAGTGCCTTCCAACCTCTATTCTCGCAATAGCGCTGGTACATACGTGCAAGATCTCCAGCAAAAATGGCTGCTTCATCGCCTCCTGTTCCCGCTCTTATCTCAAAAACCGCATTGCGTGCATCCTCTGGATCTTTGGGTAAAAGCATCTGCTTTATCTCTTCGACTAGAATATTCAATGCCTGCTCAGAAGTTTCAAGCTCTTCGCGCGCCATATCGCGTACCTCTTGATCTTTTTCTTCGTAAAGCATTTGACTGGCTTCAGCTATCGAAGCCTTTAAGAGCACATACTGTGCAGTAGCGTCTACAATGTCTTTTAATTCTTTGTATTCTCTGTTAAGCTGCACATAGCGTTTTTGATCGGCAATAACATCAGGCTGAACAATTAAGTCATTGACTTCATTGAAGCGTTGCTGCAAAGATTCTAAACGTTCTAATAAATGATCGGCTTCGGCCATTATGAATAAGTGTAATTCCCATTTGGGGTTATCAGGCTCAATTTCTTTTGGTCAGAGGCTTCAACTCTTCCCACTATTTTAGCCTCAATACTAAAGCTCTTGCTTATTTCTATGCATTCTTGGGCAACGTCTTCTGAGCAATAAATCTCCATACGATGTCCCATATCGAATACTTGATACATTTCTCTCCAATCCG
>CALCFH010000484.1 GCA_937900215.1 uncultured Cryomorphaceae bacterium | reverse complement strand
CAACACCGTTAGCAAAAGCAATCCTGGTATGCTGAAATACCGATTGTTAATGAGTTCAGGACTTATCTGCAACCACTCACTGAGCCACGGTTTTAAGACTGCAAAGGCTTCTGCAAAGGCTACAATATAAAAGGCAACAGATACGGCCTGACTTAGATACAAAGAGAATCCTATGGCAGCGCCAATGTTCAGTCCGAAACTCCTTGAAATGATATAGTATTCGCCTCCGCCCTCTACTTTTTGATTGGTGGCAATCTCTGCCAAGGCCATAGCGGTAGGAATGGTCACTAAATGTCCTATAACAATAATGGCAATTACTCCATAAAAGCTCACATTGCCTACTGCCCAGCCAAAACGAAGAAACATTACAGCTCCAAGAATGGTAGAAATGGCGGTTAAGAAAACGGGTAGGGTGCCAAATTTCTTTACCGTTTGATGTAGACTTTGAGGCATAGTATAAGTTGAGTGTTTACAGGCCCAAGGTAGAATTTTATTCTATAGTTGATAGGCTTTTTACTATTGGCAGATCGGCCTCAGACCAATCTAAGTTACTTAGTTCATGAGGCTTTAACCATAGGTGTTCTTTATGCTCGGCGAGCTTTAAACTGCCGCTTAGAATTTCACAAAGAAAAGGAACGAGCTCAATGCTTAGTGACTTAGAATAGTGGTGCACACTCGATTCTAATCTTTCATTGGGCTGTATACTTAATCCAAGTTCCTCCTGTACCTCACGTACAATGCAATCCTGCTCCGTTTCATGGGCTTGAAGCTTGCCACCCGGGAACTCCCATTTTAAAGGATTGCTCATGGTGTCTGCTCTTTGTACTGCTAGTATATAGTGGTTTTTTTGAATAATGGCACAGCAGACTTTTACTATTGACATGAGATGAAAGAGCTAAATGTGTTGGGGCAGCGAAGCTAAGAAAGAATGAAAAGACTATCTCCTTGATCTGGGGGGAATGCGCCATGTAGTCCGCTTTATCATGGCAGGAGTAAAGGAATAAACAATGGCTTTTCTTCTAAAGCCCTTAGCTAATTGGGTCTAGAGTAGATCAGACTTTCTCTAGCAATTATTAGTTGAGGTGGATGGACGCATCAG
>CALCFH010000483.1 GCA_937900215.1 uncultured Cryomorphaceae bacterium | reverse complement strand
GGTACATACCTCGCTCTAAAATGAGTTTTGAAAAAGGAGCTGCAGATCAAGGCTCGGGGCATTATTTCGCTGAAAACCCCTCTTTTGGTGCCAATTTCACCTATCATATTGCCGAAGATTACAGCAGTTTAAAGGAGAAACGCGCAAAGAAAGAAAAGGAATGGACCCAGTCTAATGCGAATGCGAACATTCCATTTCCTGGGTGGGAAATCTTAGCGGCAGAAGAAAGAGAGCATGAAATTCAATTGTGGTTGATCGTAAAAGATGCATCTGGCAACGTTATTCGGAATCTAGCTGCCGAAAAATCGAAGGGATTTCATAGAGTTAATTGGGATCTTAGACATCCACCTATTAGTACTTTAAGGCTAGGCGCTAAGCCAGATGAAAACGATCAAGGCATTCTTGCTTCTCCTGGGAATTATAGCGTTGAACTTGTGAAGGAAGAAAATGGAAAATGGGAGACTCTTGCCGCAGCTCAGAGCTTTGTGGTGAAGCCGCTCAACCCAGAATTATATCAAGAAAGTGATGAAAAGAAGCGCGAAGAATTTTGGGCTGAGATAAGAGAGGTCATTCGACAAAGCTCGAGTTTAGATGCTGAAATGACATACCTTCAAAAGTCGATAGAAACCTTAGAAACAGCTCAGATTCAAGCTCCTCAAGCAACAGTTGCTTTCGTTGAATTAGCCAATGTGCGAAAGAAATACGACGCATTGAGATTGGTGATGTACGGAAATCCTGCGCGATCTAAAGTGGGCGAAAAAAATCCTGCCACCCTGAACGATCGCTTGTCGAAAATTTACCTTTCATTTTGGAATAGTACCGCAGGCCCTAGTCCGCAAGTAGTGCAAACCTTGGAATGGGCCAAAGCCGATTTAATTAAACATCAGTCTGAAATTGCTTCAGTAAAAATCACCGTAGACAAAATGAAACAGCAAGTATACGAGCAAGGCGGACCGCATATAGAAGGAAGATAAACTAAACTACTCTTTTTGGAAGTGCTTGTTTTTAAGCTCTTCCAAAATGGGTTGAAGACTGCTGTAATCTCGGAAGCCTTTGGCAATGAGATAATACTGTCCACCTGCTTCTGCAATCAGTGCAGGATAGCCCTGAACGCCAAAACTATGAGACATATAATAGTCTTCTTCTGCCCATTTCAACGAATCTTCAGACTCCCATTCTTGTATAAAAGCAGATTTCTCCATTCCAAAAGAGTGAGCCAAATCAGCCAAAGCCTCCCGATCGTCTGAATTCTTTCCTTGTTCGTAGACCAAGGCTTGAAGTGCCTCCGCATATTTCAAAGCTTTTTCAGGGAAATGTTTCTTAATCACAGCCAGGGCTTTTGACGGCGGATCGCTACTTAAAAAGAGATCTCCATCGCCATTCAGCTTTTGCTTAAACGCCTCGCCGAAACGCACACCCGACATCTCCTCTACTCTACCCAAGCTATCTTTTATGTAATCTGCAATGGCAGAGAGCATCCCAACCCGTTCTCCCCGAATCATTCCGCCAGAATACACTTCAATTTGAAAATCACCTGAATAAAACTCTTCCACCTTTTTCATAGTAGCAGAAAATCCGTAACACCAGCCGCAAAGGGGATCGAAGAAATAGAGTAAACGTGCTTTTTGCATCCCTCAAAAGTAAAGGACTAATCGATGCCAATTCAATGTAGAATCATAGCCCTTGGAATGTACATTTGACTATGCAATGGCAGCTCGACTTTCCTAAAACACAACTTCAGAATTCCGTTTCTCTCGATCGCCATTTTTTGAGCTTGGGATCTTGTTTTGCAGAAGGGGTAGGAAATTGGATGAAAGATCGCTTTCTATCCATAGACATAAATCCGTTGGGCATTTGCTTTAATCCTATAAGTTTGAGCAAGCAGCTCGATATTTTTAGTCAAAAGATTTCGATTTCAAACTCCATAGAAAACAATGGGCTTTATTTGAATTTAGATGCCCACAGTCAGTTTTCGCACCCCCATTGGCAAGAACATCAAAGCCGATTGGAAGCAGCTATTTCAAAGGGAATTTCTGCCTATCAATCATCCAGCATTCTCATTTTAACCTTAGGTACAGCCTATGCGTATGAGTATAAGGAGCGAAAAGAAATGGTTGCAAACTGCCATAAAATTCCTTCCAATCGATTTAAAAAAGGACTGCTTAGCATTGAAGAAATAGAAAGTGCTTTGAGCCTCTCAATAAGAGAATTCCTCGAAAGTAAAAAAGACGGAAAGGTGATTCTAACGGTAAGTCCAGTGCGGCATACAAAAGAGGGATTAGTTGAAAACAATCGCAGCAAGGCCCGGCTGATTGAAGCCTGTCATTTGCTTACCGAGAAAATAGTAGAGTGTTTCTATTTTCCTTCATATGAAGGATTGATAGATGTTTTGCGTGATCATCGATTTTATGCGGAAGATCTCGTTCATCCAACAAAAATGGCCGCCGATTTCATTGCAGAGAAATTCGCTGAATTTCTATTTAATGATCAATCCAACAAAGATTTAAAGAAGTTGGAAGAAATGAAAAAGCGTCTAAACCACAGAAGTCTTTTTCCAGAGAGCGCGGCCGATCAAATGAGAAGGGAGCAGCTACAACAAGAACTACAGGAATTACAAAAACGTTTCCCTTTTCTCAAGCTAACTATTTGAATCTTGCTTATCTTTCTACCTATATGACCACTCTTTTCAACGACAGTATTTGTGCACTTTCGAGCCCTCCAGGATTGGGAGCCATCGCCCTAATTCGACTTTCAGGGAAGGATACATTTAAGATTGTAGATCAGGTTTTTAAAGCGGCATCTAAGAAAAAGCTACAAGATTCTGCCTCACACAAAGCCCTTTTTGGAGGAATCTACGAGGGAGAAGAGTTAATAGACGAAGTGCTTTGTACCCTTTTTCACGAAGGAAAATCTTTTACAGGAGAAGAATCGGCGGAAATTACTTGCCACGGTTCTCCTTATGTGCAACAAAAGATTCTTTCATTGCTTATTGAAAAGGGAGCGCGACTGGCAAGGGCTGGAGAATTTACCCAGCGTGCCTTTATTAATGGGCGGATGGATTTGTCTCAAGCCGAGGCAGTTGCAGATCTTATTGCATCTGAGAACGAAGCGGCCCATAGAGTGGCATTGAACCAAATGCGCGGCGGATTTAGTAAAAAATTGGAAGCCCTAAGACAAGAACTCATTGATTTCGCGGCCTTGGTAGAACTAGAATTAGACTTTACCGAAGAGGATGTAGAATTTGCTGATAGGGTAAAGCTCTTTCAGTTGTTAGACCGTATTGAAGAGGAAATTGATCGCTTAACCGAGTCTTTCGCTACTGGAAATGCCATTAGAAATGGTATACCTGTAGCTATTGTGGGGGAGCCGAACGTAGGGAAATCTACCTTGTTGAATTCCCTATTGAAAGAAGAAAAGGCTTTGGTAAGCGATATAGCAGGTACCACCCGAGATTCCATTGAAGACATATTAATTATCAGCGGATTAAAATTTCGATTTATCGACACCGCCGGAATAAGAGAGACCCAAGACATTATAGAAACCATGGGTATTCACAGAACCTTTCAGAAGATTAAAGAGTCTTCCATTATACTCTATATGGTAGATATTTCAAGGAGTTTGGAAGGACAT
>CALCFH010000482.1 GCA_937900215.1 uncultured Cryomorphaceae bacterium | reverse complement strand
TCATTTTACAATCAGATCCATCCATGCTTTAACTGTCTTGATAGGTATTCCGTTGAAAACAGCTTTGCTGCTGAGCAACAACAAATTTATGCTGGAAATGCGAAGCTCAATGCCAACTACAAGTTCGATGAAAGCACAGAAGCACAATTTACCGCCATCTACCTCGCGCCCGATAGTATTCCACAAGGCAGCTTAGATTCTCGTTTTTCCTTGGATGTAGGTTTGAAGAAATCCATCCAACAAGGAAAAGGAGAGTTATTCTTATTGCCACGGATCTCTCAATTCAGTGTGTGGAATCGAATTTAACTTGGCTTTTTCAGGCCAAAACACGAAAGTGAAAAGGAATAAAAATGAACTCAACTAAAAGGCTAAGATTCACTCATATAAGTTGGAGATTTGCTTCTGTAGAAAAGCTGTAATTCTAGCAAAGGAAACCGATAGATTAGGAGTACTAATTTGATACAAGCATCCAAATGGGAAAATACGTAGACAACAATTTAATTAAAGATGAAAAAGTTGAGCTGGAAGCAAGCTATCACTGGATTATCTTCTTCAGCCTAAGGGCGCTGTTCACTCTTTTCATCGCGCCATTGATAGATAAGTATACGGATGAGTTCGCGGTAACCAACAAAAGGGTAATTATAAAAACAGGTCTTATTAGCCGAAAGACCTTTGAAATGAATCACTCCAAGATAGAAACCGTAAATGTAGATCAAAGCATATTGGGCAGAATACTGGGCTATGGAACCATACGAATTGTGGGTTCAGGCGGCAGTAAAGAGGAGTTCCCGAATATCCAAAAGCCGCTGGAGTTTAGGAAGAAATTTCAAGAGATGTCGAACTAAGAAGACATTTGCTTTTCAACTGGATGTGGGGTGGCCATCTAATCCTTTTCAGTCTAATTTGGGCAAATTCGCCCCTAATCAATAGTAAAAAGTACATCTCAATGAGAGCAGCAGTATATGAAAAGTATGGTCCAGCGGAGGTTGTACAGCTAAAGGAAGTGGTTAAACCTGTTCCCAAAGAAAATGAAGTGCTGATTAAAGTCTATGGATCAACCGTGAATCGAACCGATTCGGGCTTTCGCAGTGCTGAATATTTTGTGTCACGCTTTTGGAGTGGTTTATTTCGTCCGAAATACCAAATATTAGGTTGTGAATTTGCTGGCGAAATTGAAGAAGTTGGCAAAGGGGTAAAGTCTTTTAAAAAGGGCGATAAAGTTTTCGGTTTCAATGATAAAACCTTTGGTGGCCATGCGGAATATTTAAGCATTGCCGAAACAGAAGCGATTGCGACGCTACCGATGAACACAGATTTTTACGAAGCCGCGGCCATAGCCGAAGGAGGGCATTATGCATTGTCGGATATTAAAGCGGCGAAAGTTCAAAAAGGCCAGAATGTGATGGTGTATGGTGCCACAGGGGCCATTGGTTCAGCTGCGGTGCAATTGTTAAAGCACTTTGGTGCTAGGGTAACCGCTGTTTGCAACACCAAGAATGTGGAACGGGTGAAAAATCTGGGAGTGGATTCGGTAATCGATTACCAAACAGAAGATTTCACTCAAACCAATAGCCGATTTGATTTTATTCTAGATGCTGTGGGAAAAAGCTCTTTTGGAGAGTGTAAACCGCTGCTTACCAAAGAAGGTATTTATATTTCAACCGCGTTGGGGAAAAATGCAGAGAACGTATTTCTCGCCCTTTTCACTCCTTTACTAAAGGGTAGGAGGGTGTTGTTTCCTATTCCTACTATCACTCAAGAGGATGTGAACTTCTTAAAAGAATTAGTGGAAAAAGGAGAATACAAGCCCGTAATCGACAGGCAATATGGCTTGGAGCAAATTGTAGAAGCCTACCGATATGTAGAATCAGGACAAAAAACAGGGAGCGTTTTGCTTAAAATCGTTTAGGGAAGAAACGATGGGCCTGAGGAGGGAAGGCTTGGAGTTGGAAATAGGCAATGCCTTTGAATCCCTAGCTGATTGAAGATTTTAGGGTCTTTCATGCCCTAGAAGTCGCTGAGGTTTGGGTAGCAAGGCGGTCTTTTTATGGCTCGCAAAGGCGCAAAGACGCTAAGGGTTTTTATTTAGGACCTAGATTCTTTAGGCAATAGTTTTTTCTTTTTTTAACATCTAATAGTTGTTTTAGAAATAGGTCTGTTCATGGATTTGCTTATTTTTTCAGTCCTTAATTGGATATAATGGAGAACAACCCAAAGCAGCTCTTTCCTTCCGACCTAAAAGAACCTGATTTTATTCTTCTTGATGAGCTGAAACACAATGATCTTCTGCCTTTTATAAGAGCGGCGTATAAGGTGCGCAACAAGAGTTACTATTTTCACAATCTCATGAATTCTCTTTTTTTGGGATGTTTAATCTTCCTAATGGTCAAAGATGTATTCCTTTATGGTAAATGGCACTTTAGTTCAGAGTTTGGTTATTTCTCGTACGGTCTTTTGGGTTCTTTTCTCTTTATTCCTCTGCATGAATTCATTCATGTTTTGGCGTACAAATATGTTGGCGCGAAAGAGACATCCTATGACATGAACCTCCGGAAATTCTACTTTATGGCAATGGCAGATCAGTTTGTTGCCAATGCCAAGCAGTTCCGAGTGGTTGCCCTTGCGCCTTTTGTGGTAATCTCTTGCCTTTGTCTTATTTCCATGCTTTTCACGCAGGGTGAATGGATTTATTTCCCCATTGGACTTTTATTCACCCATTCCCTTTTTTGCTCTGGCGATTTTGGCTTACTCAACTACTTCGAAACGCATAAAGACAAAGATGTCTATACCTACGACGATAAGGCCAAAGGAGAAAGCTACTTCTATGCAAGAGTTAAAAAGGCTTGATTTTTAGTTGGATGGAAGAAGGAAAAAGGATAGTAAGGGAAAGAAATGAGAATGCTTTTGTGGATGAGGTGAGGATAGAAACCAAATACGACCCAAAGAGATGGAGGGTCTATACCTCCAAGCACTGGATGATCTTGCATTGGCTTATCAATCCAGCTATGGCATTCAATGAGTTGGTTCTGGGTCAAAGAGTTCCTAAGGTTTCCTTACTCGATCTGGAATCCAAGACCTCTCGATTTGAAAGTACTGTAGTTCCATGTCCGCATTGCAATAGCATGCACGATGGAAGAACTTGGTCGACACAACAAGGCACCGCATTTTGGAATTGGTATGGACTGTTTTGTCCGAATTGCCATAATGTAATTCCTTGTGTTCGGAATCTATTGGCTGCTTTATTACTTGGATTGAGCTATCCCTTCTGGATTTGGTCAAATGAGAGAAGGAAAGAAAGATGGATGAATAGGCAGCCAAAGAGATTTCAAAGTCTCAACTTCGGCGCTCTGAGCAATCCGTATTCAGGAAGAGGTTGGATAAAAATTGGGTTGAGTTATGGTTTGTTTATGTACCTGTATATGACCTTTTTGTCTCCTCTACTATTTAGTGAACCTATAAC
>CALCFH010000481.1 GCA_937900215.1 uncultured Cryomorphaceae bacterium | reverse complement strand
AATCGCCCCTCGACTTTCTAATTGAACGTTCTACCCTTTGTAAATCGGAGAGATCTTTTATCCAAAAAGATGGCTTAGAAGTATCTTTGTAATTGGTTTTAAACCATTCATATTGGTTGTAGACCTCATCGCTTAGCTTGTACAGTTCACTGTATTGAATGCTGTCGTAACAAGCACTTATATGATCTATAGTGGCTTGGATGTTTTGGAAGGCTTCTTCCTTTGGATCCTTGTTCTTTAAGGGATTGCATCCAATCCCCATAATAATAAGCGTGGCTAAGAGGCCTGAGTGGATGGCTTTCATATTCTATCGAAATGAGTGTAAGGAATAAGTGCTGTTGGAATTCGAATTCCTTCAGAATCTTGATGATTTTCCAAAATTGCAGCTAGAACTCTCGGCAAAGCCAAAGAACTGCCATTTAATGTGTGACAAAGTTGAGGTTTACCACCATCTTCCGGACGAAAACGCAGTTTTAAACGGTTGGACTGGAAGGTTTCGAAATTGGATACAGAGCTTACCTCCAACCAACGTTCTTGGGCGGCACTCCAGACTTCAAAGTCATAGGTGAGCGCAGAGGTGAAACCCATATCTCCGCCACAAAGTTTAAGAACTCGATAAGGAAGCTCAAGAGCATCGAGCAAAGTAGCTACGTGCCGAACCATACCTTCTAGAGTCTCGTATGAATTCTCTGGTTTCTCAATCACAACAACTTCTACTTTATCAAACTGATGCAGGCGATTTAATCCCCGAACATCTTTGCCATAAGAGCCTGCTTCTCTGCGGAAACAAGGAGTGTAGGCGGTATTTTTTATTGGAAGTTGTTGAAATTCTAGGAGGTCATTTCGGTATAAATTGGTAACGGGTACCTCAGCGGTTGGAATGGCATATAAGCCATCTAAAGGAACCACATACATTTGTCCTTCTTTGTCTGGCAATTGTCCTGTCCCGAATGCTGAGTCTTCATTTACAAAATGAGGTGGAAGAACTTCTTGATATCCAGCCTCAATATTTTTATCGAGGAAAAAATTGATTAGAGCGCGTTGGATGCGGGCTCCTTTGCCTTTGTACACTGGGAATCCGGCGCCGGTTATTTTTACACCTAACTCAAAATCAATCAGATCAAATTCTTTTGCCAATTCCCAATGCGGTTTGGCCTGATCGTATAAGGTGGGAATCTCTCCAGACCTCATTACTTCTATATTGTCTTCTGCACTTTTTCCTTTCGGAACAGAATGATGCGGAATATTCGGTATGGCTCTTAACTGATCTACCAATTGACCTTCTATTTCAGAGAGCTTTAGGGCTAGCTCTTTCTCAACGGACTTAATTTCTTGGGTTCTGGCCTTCTTGGTTTCTGCTAAAGCTGCTTGACCACTCTTGTATAGATCGCCGATTTCTTTGGATAGAAGATTGGATTCTGCCAAGAGATCATCCAGTTGCTTTTGGGTGCTTTTGCGTTCTTCATCTGTATACAGTACGGCTTGTAAATCCGCAGACATATCGAGGCCGCGTTTAGCAAGACCATTGAGAACAAGTTCAAAGTTGTCGCGTATAAAATTGGGCTGCAACATATTAGGGAAGGTTAGAAGGCTGAGAAATAATTTTAATTAAAAAAAAAGCCACCCCTATAGGATGGCCTTTTCCAATTTTGAACGCTCTGGAGGTTAGGCCGTAATTTCAGGCTGAATCGAAACATATGAGCGGTTGTCTTTCTTTTTACGAAAAACAACTGTACCGTCTACTAGAGCAAATAATGTATGGTCTTTACCAATTCCCACACCTTCGCCTGGATTATGGTGTGTGCCGCGCTGACGAACAATAATATTGCCCGAAATAGCTGTCTGACCACCGAATATTTTTACGCCTAAGCGTTTGCTATGCGATTCACGACCGTTCTTGGAACTACCGACGCCTTTTTTGTGTGCCATCTTTTTCTATTTAAAGACTAATTACTTAGCCTGCAATTTCTGTTATTATTATTTGAGTCAAATATTGGCGATGGCCGTTCAGCTTTTGATAGCCTTTACGACGTTTCTTTTTAAACACCAACACTTTGTCACCTTTAAGGTGTTTCTCGATGCGAGCCGTTACTTTGGCTCCATCTATAGCCGGGGCGCCCACAGTGATCGCACCATCATTATCCATAAGAAGAACACGATCGAAGCTCACTGAGCTTCCCTCTTCTCCTTGGATACGATGAACGTATACCTTGCGGTCTTTTTGCACTTTGAATTGCTGCCCTGCTATCTCTACGATTGCGTACATGCACTAAATTTTTTGGGTTGCGAAAGTACGCAAGGTTTTTATATTCACCAAACTATCTTATATCTAATTCAATAATCTTTCCTTCATGACTGCGAACATTGATTGCTTTTCCTTGATCAAAGAGTAGATACTGACCTCTAATACCCAACAAAACACCTGTAAAATGGCTTTCTTTCTCTAAAGAGATACTCTTTTGATGTTCAAAAAAATCAGGACGTGGGTATTTAATTTCCAAAGGCAATTCAGAATCATCCCTCAGGTACATATTGAAGTGCGCGGGTATCAATGGTAAAATCTTTTGCTTTTCTTCTCTAAGGTCAAGAGGAAAAAGAGCGTTACCAAGCATTTTTTTAACCACGGTTTTGTCTGAGATATGTTTTTTTAGAGCCACCTCCAACTCCCCAGCCAAATAACGATTAGGAACTTCTGCCAAAACTATGGCGGAGGAGGCTCCTTGATCAATCCATCGAGTGGGCACTTGTTCTTTTCGAGTCACGCCAACTTTAAGTCCACCGCTATCTGCCAAATAAACTATGTGCGGTTTGAGTTGATAGGCTTTCTCCCATTCAAGATCTCTATCTTCTATATTTAAATGGGCCTTACTCAGTTCAGGCCGCAAAATAAAATCGCCCGCTTCAGGCTTGCTATAAAAGCATTCATAACAGAAATTCTGTCGAAAGACTTTATTTACTGTAGTGCCGCAGAAGCATTGGGTTTTGTGTTGATAGTCAATTTGCCATTTCTTGCCAATGAGATCATTTACTACCAAGAAATCGTCTCCAATCTCTAATGTATAGCGCACAGGTTCTTGATAAAAAACCTTCATCTTTTTTAAAGGACCTTGAAAGAGCATTAAAATCGGATTATACCTTGGTTAGGTTGTAGAGGTCGGTTCTTCTATCTCTTAGGTTTCTCACGCTACCAAACGAATTCAGTTGTCGCAATAAATCTATATCCACATCTACAACCAATATCATTTCGGTGTTTTGAGTGGCCTCAGCTTTAATGCCATTGGTAGGGAAAGGAAAGTC
The DNA here is from genome assembly GCA_937900215.1 of uncultured Cryomorphaceae bacterium. Lineage (GTDB taxonomy): Bacteria > Bacteroidota > Bacteroidia > Flavobacteriales > Schleiferiaceae > RFXV01. The sequence goes on along the minus strand of CALCFH010000481.1, from coordinate 10,191 downwards.
ACATGGAGTAAATACCATAGATTGAGCGAACTGAATATCCATATTATGCACTTTCGGCAGATTTCCAACGCTGCCCGCTATGGCCACATAGCACTCATTTTCTATGGCACGTGCTTGGGCACAATTTCGAACCCTAGAATAGCCATTTTGCGTATCCGTTAAGAAAGGAACGAAGAGAATATCCATTCCATCAAGGGCCATCAAGCGGCTTAATTCTGGGAATTCAACATCGTAACAGATTAAGATGCCAATCTTTCCGCAATCTGTATCGAAAGTCTGCACTCTATTTCCTCCGCGTAATCCCCATACTTTGGCTTCATCTGGTGTTACATGAATTTTCTCATATCGTTCAGTTGATCCATCCCTACGGTGCAAATGGCCCACATTTAGGAGTACGCCGTTTTCGAAAAGAGGCATACTTCCACCTATAATATTGATATTGTAAGAGACAGCCAATTTATTGAAGCGGGTTACAATTTCATCCGTAAAGCCTGCCAGTTGTCGAATGGCATCTGACTCACTTAGATTGTTGTGCGCAGCCATAAGTGGTGCATTGAAAAACTCAGGAAATAGGGCGAAGTCGCAACGATAGCCAGAAACTGCATCAATAAAGAACTCTGCCTGTTGCATTAAGTTATCTAAATCAGAATAACCGCGCATTTGCCATTGAACCAAGCCCATTCGCACCACCTTTTTAACGGTACTTGGCGTGTCAAAAGGCTTTTCATAATAGACGTTATTCCATTCTAGTAAGACCGCATACTCTTTTGAAGCTGTGTCTCCTTCTAGATAATTTTTCAATATTCTAGATGGATGAAAATCATTGGATAATTGAAAATCCAATACCGGATCATGGATCTCCTTTTCTCGTACCTTTCGAATATATTCAATTGGAGAGAGTTCTTGAGAGAATTTATGGTAATTTGGAATTCTTCCGCCAAAGGCGATTCCCTTCAGGTTTAATTTTTCTGTCAATTCTTTTCGGTAATCATACATCCTCCTACCTAAGCGCAAGCCTCTGAATTCAGGAATGATAAAAACGTCAATACCATAAAGAATATCTCCTTTCGGATCATGTGTGGAAAAGCTGAAATTCCCAGTAATATCTTTATAGGTATGTCTCTTCTCTAAATGACTTTCATCTATTATTATTGAGAGAGCACAGCCTGCAATTTGTCCATTTACCTTCAGAACCACCTGACCTTCAGGGAAACGTTCTATAAGACTTTGGATGTGATGCTCTTTCCAATAGCTATCTGGCATATTTGAATAGGCATCAATCATGGCTATTTTTAGTTGTGCATAATCCTTAAGAGAAAGGAAATCTAGACTAACATTTTCGATTTTGTCCATAATAATATTGCTCGTCAGCCTTAGAAATAATTCGGCCTAGAGCAGGGTGAAGTTACTAACTATTGAAAGCAATCGACGGGTTTCGAGAAAAATGCTGGATAGCGCTTTTGTATTCAACACGAAGTGTAAAAAGGGATAACGAAGTGTAAAAAGGGATAAAAGAGCTGCCCAGCGTTTTGTTTACCCAAAAGGAATAAATGATCGAATTCTTGTTCAAAAAACTCAATAGTTCAATGGTTTTCCCTTTTTTATCTACTCAGTTAAAAAAGGAAAAGCAAGGTATACCAATAAACAAAGTAATTCTTAACTAGAGGATCAAATGCTTTATACTTAGCTCAAATTAGCTTTCAAACGATTGCAGTGCCAATTTTCGAGAGATGAAGACTGGATTTAAAAAGCGCAATCTTTTAGCGCCGTTCCATTCTAACTTTTGATCGTATAACCCAAAAGGAAGAAACTCATAGGGCTTCAAGAATTCGTTGAAATACTCAAGCGGAACATGTCTGTCGTTAAAAGGATTCATGCCTGCTTCAACTTGCAAGAATGAAATTTTTCCGTTTTCTAAACTCGATTTTGCGCCCTTTAAGACTTCAAGATCGTAGCCTTCGGTATCGATTTTTAATAAATCCAGATGATCGATATTCAAATCTTGCATCATTTGATCTACGGTACTAATGGATATCATTTCTTTTCTAAGAAATAAATCTTTATCTGATTTGATCATATCCAATGAGCTCATAGTGCTGTCTGCCAGAATGTTAATTTCTGCTTGTCCGATACTAGACCCCAATGCTTTTTTATGCGCCTGAATATTTTTAAATTGAGCAATGTTCTTGGATAGTGTTTTATAGCTATCCTCCACAGGTTCAAACGAATGTATTACTGAATTTGGAAACCAATCGCGCAGTTTTACAGCCGTTTGGCCGGTGTTAGCCCCAACATCGAAAATCACCTTGGGCTGAAGCTCGGTTGGAAGTTTTCTTAGATCCAAGCACATATCCAAGCCTTGTGGCACGTATTGATATAATTTTTCAGGCAAAACATTTTGCATGAAAAAATAGGCTCCTTTTTTAATAACAGATTTTAAATCCACAAAAAATTGCTTTACCGGCCGAAGATAACTAGATTATTACAAACACAGTTATGGGAAAAAAGGGTAAAACATAATCGAGAAAAAACACCTCTATTCGTTCGCCTTTTTCGACAAAGCTTCGTAGAATAAGATCAGTTTGTATCCTTCCAATTGAGCCACAAGACTGTCTTTTGTAAATCGTTGGTGGCACCATTGATATGCGGTGCTGTCAGGGTCGCAAAATTGAGATCCACCGTCTACAAACAAGATTTGATCCAGATTTTGATTGTTTAAACGCTCCAAATCAGCTCCACCGTAAATGGGATAAATGTGGTCTTTGTTTAAGGCGTTGGTACTATTTCCATATTGTTTAAAGACTTCAATATCATAGTGATAGGCTATATTTAGTTCCCACCACTTTGGAATTAGTATAGTAGCAGACCGGGGAGATTGGAGTTGAGAAATATATTTAGCCGCTTCATTGGGTTGCCTAGAGTTCGGGTAGGATACTCGTAATTGACTGCCCATTACTACGAGAAAAAAAACCGCAATGGTATTGCCCATTATCCGATTGAAATTCAATATGCGAAACAAAGCATAGAAGAGGCTGAGATAAAAGAAAGGACTTAAGTAAACTAGGTATCTTTCAATAAACATGGGCATAAAGCTCGATGCGAAGAACATACTGAAGTAGCAAAAGGAGAAAAGAAGGAGTATTGAGTATCCTTTTTTTACTGCTTCACCTCTCTGAAGAATGAAATAGAGCACGTAAACGAAGAGAATGAGTTCAACTATAAAAGTAAATCTACCAAAATGAGTAAAAAGCCCAATTCCCCAACTCAAATGACTCATATTTGGTTTGGGAACCCAGTTGCCTTCACTCGTAGCAAAAAAGCGATTCAGCAGAATAATTGAATAGGGCAGATAGAAAACGCCAATCCAAAAAAAGGATTGCATTCGGCTTTTTAGATGCGTGAAGAAGAAGGATTTAGAACTAAATGGAATCAGAAAAAGGCCGGCTAGAAGAATGAGGCCAAAAAAGTGTGAGTAAATGAGTAGGAGGCTTGATAGAATGAAGGGGTATTTATACGTCTTTCCTGGACCAAAGAGCATTTTGAAATAGTAATATGCAGTGGCAATAGCGAGAAGCGTAAAAAGACTATATACTCTTACTTCATGGGCAAAGACAATGTTGAGATTGGAAAGACACAGTATGAAAGCAGCTGCAATTCCTGTTCGATGATTTAGAAATTCTTTTCCGAAAAAATAGGTGTATACCACAGCAAATGAAGAGAATATCGCAGAAAGAAGTCGAGTGGGGAAGGGCTCAATTCCAAAGAGTTCTATCCAAAAATGAAGGATTAGAAAGTGCAGTGGAGGGTTGTTTTCATTCGGGAGCATTTTAAAAATATCCAAAATAGAAGCACTGGAATGATATAAACTGAAAGGCTCATCCAGTTGAATTGGGTGGCTATCCATCTCCCAAATTCTTAGAATTAGCGCAAATGCAAAGAGGATTAGCGGTATCCATCCAACTTGAACTACAGGCCTATTGAAAAGGTAGGGCAGTTTATTTACCATCTATGCGAAGGTAATTAAGGAAGGCTTCAGTCATTAGGTAGATTGAATTGGGTGCGCAAAGAATTATCACTGTATAGGCTTTTTAGAAAATGATGCTGAATTGATTGAGGCTTGTATTTTTGTTGACCTAAGTCAGAGACCAAATTATGGGAAGAGCATTCGAATACAGGAAGGCGAGAAAAATGAAGCGCTGGTCTTCAATGAGCAAAATTTTCACGCGTATTTCAAAAGATATTATCATTGCTGTGAAGGAGGCTGGACCTAGTCCGGATGCCAATTCTAAGCTAAAGGCCTTGATGCAGAATGCACGATCCTTTAATATGCCCAAAGACAATGTGGAAAGAGCCATTAAGAAGGCTTCTTCCAAAGATCAGGCAGATTACAAAGAATTGGTTTACGAGGGCTATGCGCCACACGGAATTGCTTTGTTAATTGAAACAGCAACCGATAATCCAACTAGAACGGTTGCAAATATTCGATCCTATTTTAATAAGGGCGGAGGCAGTCTTGGCGTTTCAGGATCTGTTGATTTTATGTTTGAACACAAATGTCATTTCAAAATTTCCTCCTCAAATATTGATGTGGAAATGTTTGAATTTGAGATGATTGATTTTGGAGCAGAAGAGGTTTTCCTCGACGAAGAAGACGATAGCATTATGATTTACGCCGCTTTTAGTGATTTTGGTTCTGTGCAAAAGGCTTTGGAGGAAAAGGAAATTGAAATCATTAGTTCAGGATTCGAACGAATCCCGATGGATACTAAACAGCTTACTGAAGACCAACAAGCGGAGGTGGATAAGCTCTTGGAGAAGATTGAGGAAGATGATGATGTACAGGCTGTATACAGCAATATGGCTTAAGCGCCAAACTGACATTTTTTGGAGAAGCATTGTCACCTTTGACAATGCTTTTTTTTGCTTCTAAGACATCTTGTCAGCAAGTCAACTCTAGAATTCCGTAAGGTTCCAATGGCATAGAATTCGAGCAAAAGCCGGCAAATAAGTACTAACTAAATAAAAGTATAAAACATGTCAGAAGTAAAGATTCGCCCATTGGCAGATCGCGTTTTAGTGATGCCTCTTGCAGCTGAGACCAAAACCGCCTCAGGACTAATCATTCCGGACACAGCACAGGAGAAACCTCAGCGCGGTAAAGTAGTAGCGATTGGTGGTGGGAAGAAAGACGAGCCCATTACGGTAGCTGTTGGAGATGAGGTGCTTTATGGAAAGTATGCTGGTACCGAATTAAAGTATGAAGGAGCAGATTACCTTATCATGCGTGAATCGGATATCCTAGCAATTCTTTAAGAGTAGAGTAGAACAGAGTTAAAAAATAAAACAGAAAATAATGGCAAAAGAAATTCGCTTCAATATAGAAGCACGCGACAAACTGAAAAAAGGAGTAGATGCACTGGCGAATGCGGTGAAAGTAACCCTCGGACCAAAAGGTCGGAATGTAGTTATTGAAAAAGGATTTGGTGGACCGAATGTTACCAAAGACGGAGTAACGGTTGCGAAGGAAATTGATTTAGAAGACAGAATTGAGAACTTAGGAGCTCAAATGGTTAAGGAAGTAGCCTCTAGAACTGCGGACATTGCAGGTGATGGAACTACAACCGCTACAGTTCTAGCCCAAGCCATCATTACCCATGGACTGAAGAATGTAGCTGCCGGAGCAAATCCGATGGATTTAAAGAGAGGCATAGACAAGGCTGTAATAGCCGTAGTTGAAGATCTCAAAAAACAGTCGGTTGCAGTAGGGGATAGCGATAGTAAAATTGAGCAAGTAGCCTCTATTTCAGCCAACAACGATAGCACCATAGGAAAACTTATTGCAGAGGCAATGGGCAAGGTGAAAAAAGAAGGGGTTATAACTGTTGAAGAAGCCAAAGGAACGGATACCTATGTAGACGTTGTGGAAGGTATGCAGTTCGATCGCGGATTTTTATCGCCTTACTTCGTTACCAATAGCGACAAAATGATTGCCGAAATGGACAATCCTCTTATTCTTATCTACGACAAGAAGGTAAGCACAATGAAAGAGTTGTTGCCGGTACTCGAGCCAGTAGCTCAAAGTGGTAAGCCTTTGGTAATCATTGCCGAAGATGTAGATGGAGAAGCTCTTGCTACATTGGTAGTAAACAAACTTCGTGGTGCATTGAAAATAGCGGCAGTGAAAGCACCGGGTTTTGGAGATCGTCGTAAGGCTATGTTAGAAGACATCGCTATTCTTACTGGAGGTACTGTTATCAGTGAAGAGCGCGGTTTCAAACTTGAGAACGCAACCATTGATATGTTGGGAACTTGCGAGAAGATTAGTATGGATAAAGACAATACTACCATCGTAAATGGAGCAGGTGAGCCGGGCGATATTAAGGCGCGTGTGAATCAGATTAAGGCTCAGATTGAGACTACCACTTCTGATTACGACAAAGAGAAGCTTCAAGAACGTCTTGCAAAATTAGCTGGTGGTGTAGCGGTGCTTTATGTAGGCGCAGCTTCTGAAGTGGAGATGAAAGAAAAGAAAGACCGTGTAGACGATGCATTGGCGGCCACACGTGCAGCCATTGAGGAGGGCATTGTTCCTGGAGGTGGTGTTGCGTTGGTACGTGCTGCAGCGGCATTAATTGGAGCCAAAGGCGAAAACGACGACGAGTCTACAGGTATGGCCATTGTTATGCGCGCCATTGAGGAGCCTCTTCGTCAGATCGTTGAAAACGCTGGATTAGAAGGTTCGGTAGTGGTAGCCCGAGTGAAAGAAGGTAAAGGCGACTTTGGATTTAATGCCAAGAACGACACGTATGGTGGAATGTTTGAGGCTGGAATTATTGATCCAACCAAAGTAACCCGTGTTGCGTTGGAAAACGCTGCTTCTGTTGCCGGAATGCTTTTGACTACAGAAGCTACCATTACAGAAATTCCATCCAATGAGCCTGCAATGTCTGCAGGTGGACCTGGAATGGGAGGTATGGGAGGAATGATGTAAGTTGACCTTTTCATTACAAAGAAGCCCGCAATTGCGGGCTTCTTTGTTTTTGATGTTTTCTTAATTAAATACTAGCTCTCTAGAACCTTCTGTGCTAAACTGGCTTTGTAGTCTTCAATTTTTAGGCGGATATTTTCTTGATGGCTTCCTAAGATTTGAGCGGCCAAAATTCCAGCATTTAAACTTCCATTTAGTGCTACTGTTGCCACGGGTACTCCTCCAGGCATTTGTAAAATGGACAGAACACTATCCCATCCATCTATAGAATTTCTAGACTTAATGGGAACGCCAATTACCGGTAGGCTGGTTAATGAAGCAATCATGCCTGGTAAATGTGCGGCTCCGCCTGCCCCCGCAATGATTACTTTAAGTCCTCTGTTTACTGCTGTTTCAGCGTATTCGAACATCCATTTTGGCGTTCTGTGGGCTGATACCGTCTTTATCTCGAATGAGATATCCAAGGTCGCCAGAAAATCGGCAGCTTCTTGCATTATGGGCAAATCTGACTTGCTACCCATAATTATTCCAACTTCTATTTTATTTGGATTATCCATTATTTGAAACGATTTTAAGATTTGAACGCACTCGAACAGCCTTTTGTTTGGCTTCTTCTAAAGTGTTTGCAATGCAATTAATATGGCCCATTTTTCTAAAGGGACGTGTATCGGTTTTTCCATAAAGATGGAGAATAACACCTTCTTCTGCAATGGCTTGAGAAGCTCCTTCGTAATAGACTTTTCCGATATGATTTTCAGCACCAACTAAGTTTACCATAACTCCAGGATAGTGCATTCGGGTAGATCCGAGTTTTAGTCCACAGACTGCTCTTAAATGCTGCTCAAATTGAGAGGTGAAACAGTTGTCGGAAAAAATATGTCCGCTGTTATGCGGTCTTGGAGCACATTCGTTTACTAGCAATTGGCCTTCCAATGTCAGGAAAAACTCAACGGCTAGAAGCCCAATATGATTGAGTTCATTCAGTAAATGAGTGGTAATTCTCTTCGCTTCCATTTCTATAATTTCCGAAACACAGGCAGGCATAAATACGTCTTCCACTTGATTGGCATCTGGATGGAAATCCATGGCCACAAGGGGATAGCACACTACTTCGCCTTTGCTGGATCGAGCGCCAACACAGGCTAACTCTTTTTCAAATGGAATTAAGTTTTCTGTATAACAAGGTGAATTACTTAGGTTTTGTAAATCGTTTAAACTCCGAACGATCTGAACTCCTCTGCCGTCATAGCCTCCTTTTCGAGCCTTCCAAACGAATGGAAATGCGAGTTGATTATCAGAAACCGCGACTTTGAGCTCTTCTAAATCGTTGAACAATGTATAAGGAGCGGTAGGAATACCGCTTTGATTGTAAAAGCCCTTTTGACTGCCTTTGTCTTGAATGAGCTGAATTACTGCTGCAGGAGGAAAGACTTTAATTCCTTCTTTTTCAAGTTGCTTTAAGGCTTCTATATTTACGTTTTCTATTTCAATAGTAAGCACCTCGCAGCTTCTACCAAATTCAAGAACACTTTGGTAATCGGTAATAGAACCCTGCTTGAAGAAGGGCGTTATTCCAGAGCAGGCACATAGCGGATTTTCGTCCATAACGGCCAAGGTAATATCCATTCGTATGGCCTCTTCTATCAGCATTTTACCTAGCTGTCCTCCGCCTAATACACCCAGTTTACCTAAGGATGCAAACCATAAATCATCTGTCATTCGCCAAAGATAAGCTTCATTTTTTTTGAACTTTTGTTAAAGGATGCACCTTGTACATTCGGCCATCGCTCAGCCTTTCGCAGAGCCATCGTTTGCGGTCTTTTTGAATAGCCTTCATTTCCCAGCCATTGGGTAAAATAAAGAGGGCGTTGGCTTCGAGCTCATCTACAATAAGAAGGTTTTCATCTACTTTATCGAATTTTTGTATTTCGGCCATTAATGCGTGATCTGCAGTGCTAGACGCTTTAGGGTCAATCATATGAACTCGCAATGCCTTTAAAATATTTTCTGGAAAAATAGATTCATTAAGAAAGGGTGACATAACTTCTTGAAAGGTATTTTTCCATACAAGCCCATGAGGTGGAATCTTTTTTCTTGGATTTCGAACTCTTACCAATAAGTGCGCATATTCATGCAATGTAGTTATGAGGAAGGCATATTGGTTCAGCGTTCCGTTTACACTTATTCTATGCCTTTCTTTTTCGCTTAGTGGCGACTTATAATCTCCCAATTTTGATTGTCGCCCTTTTGTAATTAAAAAGTGAATGGGATACTTTTCAAGTAATTCAACCACAGCACTGAGGCTGGCTTGGGGCAAGTGATGGGATAGTGGATGTGCCAAAGTGCTTAAAAATGAGGACAGTCACAGCCTTTAGCGGCACCACAACTGAGAGTTATCAAAAGGCTTAAAAATAAAAAACACCAGGGTAGCAATGTATTCAATGCTTTGTTCATTTTCATAAGGCAAATTAGAGGTATTTTCGCTTAAGTGAAAAGCAGCATAGAAAAATTTGGAGAGTATATTCTCTTGATGGGTAGACTCTTTCATAAGCCAGAGCGATTTTCGATGTATCGAAAGGCCTTTGCTAAAGAAATTGATTATTTGGGATATGATTCGGTTGCAATTGTTGCAATAATATCATTGTTCGTAGGGGCCGTTGTAACGATACAAACGGCTCTCAATTTAGATAATCCTATCATACCCGCTTACTATATTGCTATAGCTACGCGCGAATCGATTATTTTGGAGTTCTCGCCCACCATGATTAGCCTAATTTTGGCGGGGAAAGTGGGTTCCAATATTGCATCGACCCTGGGTACCATGCGTGTGAGCGAGCAAATAGAAGCCTTAGATGTGATGGGTATCAACAGTCCTGCTTATCTGATTCTTCCAAAGATTTTGGCTAGTATGATCTTCAATCCCATCCTAATTCTTATTAGTATGTTCCTCGGAATTTTAGGTGGATATATAGCTGGAGATTTGAGTGGAATGATAACTCCACCCGATTATATTCTAGGTTTGCAATTGGGATTTAGACCCTATTATGTGGCTTATTCTTTAAGCAAGACAGTGGTTTTCGCATTCTTGATTACAAGTATTTCAGCGTATTATGGATTTACTGTAAAAGGGGGAGCCATAGAAGTGGGAGCGGCTAGTACAAAAGCTGTGGTTACGAGCAGTGTAGCGGTTATTGTAGCCAACT
>CALCFH010000480.1 GCA_937900215.1 uncultured Cryomorphaceae bacterium | reverse complement strand
GCAAGCCGACGGGAATGTGAAAAAGATATCGGGGCATATCACAAAAAAAGTAGCCGATAAGCTCGAGGAGATGTTCAAGAACGATCGCCCAACTTTCGAAAAGAACTGGGACGATACCAAAATGATTGTTGAATACGGAATGCTATCGGAGGAAAAATTCTACGACCGCGCAAAGAAATTCTTCCTTCTGAAAGATACCGATGGAGTATATCACACTATTGAAGAGTTTAAATCGAAGGTTGAAAACATCCAGAAAAACAAAGAAGACAATACTATTTGGTTGTATGCTTCAGATCTAGTTGCCCAGTACAATGGAATTGAAGAGGCTAAATCAAAAGGCTATACCGTTTTATTATTAAACTCGCCATTAAACGCACACTTAACAGACCGTTTAGAGCGCGATTTGGAAAAGGTGCAATTCGCAAGAGTAGATAGTGATTCTATTGATCGGATCATTAACAAGGACGATGAAGCTCCTTCAAAACTTACAGAAGAGCAAGAGAATAAGCTTAAGAGCCTCATTGAAGAGGCCATGGAGAAAGATAAGTTTAAAGTAGAAGTGGCAAAATTGGCCAGCGATGCTGCTCCCATTCAAATTCATGTACCGGAATTCATGCGCAGAATGAAGGAAATGAGCGCCACAGGCGGAGGGGGCTTTATGGGGATGACTGATTTTCCAGAAACCTATCAGGTGGTAGTGAATGCCAATCACCCCTTGAGCGAAGCATTGCTTTCTGCCGGCGAAGGGGAGAATGCAGATAGTCTGTATGAAGCGATTGATTTGGCCTTGTTAGGACAGAATCTGTTGCACGGTGCGGCCTTGACAAAGTTCATAAAGCGCACACAAAAGCAGTTAGAGATTAAATTGGGCCTTTGATACTCATTTGGTCAAAACTCAAAAGCCTTCAAGATTTCATCTTGAAGGCTTTTTTTATGAAAGAAATTTCCAACTTGCAGAAATATTGAATAGCCCTTTTTGAATGAGTAAAACCAAACCCATTGAATTAAAAAGAAGTCGAAATGTTAGACTTCTTTATTCTCTAGCAATTGTATTTTTTGGATTGATGTTTACCTATTCCGCAGTAAAAGGCGGATTATTGAACTACGACGACGAAAGATATATTGCTGGAAATGAGTTAATAGAGAATCTCAATTTTAAAACCATTCAAAAGCAATTCACTTCGTTTTTCGACGGGCATTATCACCCGCTCAGCCTTTTGAGCTTAGCCATTGATGGGCAAATTGGAGGAGATACCATTCGGGCACATCATACGGTAAACCTTTTGTTTCATCTTGCGAATGGGGTTCTCGTCTTTCTTTTTCTACAGCGACTGACACAAAGAGATATGCTCTCCTTTGGAACTGCACTTCTTTTTGTTGTCCACCCCATTAATGTTGAATCATACGCCTGGATGACGGAGCGAAAGAACGTTCAATACAGTTTCTTTTTTCTCCTTTCAATGATCAATTATTTAAAATACAGCAAAACAGAAGAAAAGAAATCACTTCTACTAAGCTATCTATGGGCTGTACTTTCTCTATTGAGTAAGGCGCAGGCCGTGGTGTTGCTCCCTGTATTCTTTGTGATTGATTTCCTCCAAAATCGCGATTTTAAAAGTCCGAGAACATATTTGGAGAAACTACCTGCTCTATTGCTGTTTTTAAGTTTTCTATGGCTCACCTCTGCCGCTCAGGAAGAAACATGGGGCGAATTAAACAACTCGAATTACACTCAAGTAGATAAGCTCTTTTTGGCCAGTCATTCATTCAGTTCTTACTTTGTTAAAACGCTCATTCCAATAGGATATAGTGCCTATTATCCTTATCCGAATGACCACGGACTCGAGCTCAATTTTTTGCATTATGCCTCCATACTTGCGCTGCCTCTTTTTATCTTTCTGCTGTGGCGTGGATTTAAGTCGAATTCGATTCAATTTTTTGGACTTTCATTCTTCCTTTTGAATGTTGTTCTTCTTTTGAAGTTCTTAGACGTGCCCTTCGGAAATTATCAGATGGCCGATCGCTATGTCTATCTGGCTTCCATAGGCTTACTTCTATTCATTTTAGATATCCTACTTAAAAAATTTCCTCAATTTGAGAGAATCAATCAGAACAGCCTCCTTGGTTTAGCCGCTATTGCATTTCTATTTGGATTTATCTCAAAAGAAAGAATTAAAGTTTGGAACAACAGTCAAGCGCTTTGGACGGATGTAATACAAGACTATCCATCCTATGGTCACGCGTACAATATGCGGGCACTTGGGGCATTGGCCTCAGGCGACTTTAAAGCTGCCAAAAGAGACTTTGAATTCTTAATGGAAATTGATCCGGATTTTGAAGAATCATACTTAAACCTTGCTATTCTCAACTATAGATCAAACAGATTATCTGAAGCTGTAAGGGTTATAGAAAAAGGAATAGCCCTCTTTCCAGAGAACATACAATTATTGGAAGCTGCCTATACCATTTTCAATAAAAGCAAAGATTCAAACAAGGCCGAATCAGCTATAAATACGCTGATACGTTTGGAGCCGGAAAATTCAAAGCGTACACTCATGAAGGGCCAATTGCTCTTTGAAAAAGGTGAAAAGGAAAAAGCAAGAGAGCTATTGAGTGCATTGCCCAATCTTGAGGAGGCCAACTTGCTATTAAAGGAATGGGATAGGTTGGATAGGTTGGATAGGATAGAACAAAATCCAAGTTTAGCAGACCTAGACTCTAAATTTAATCAAGCCAGTGAACTAGGTAAAAAAGGCAACTATGCTGAAGCCCAACAACTTTTTGATGAAATACTACAGCTGGATCCGACCAATGCACGAGCTTACTTGAATAGAGGTTCAAATTATGCTTTTCAACGCAAGTTTAAAGAAGCAGTGAATGACTACCTGAAGGGAATAGAGTTAAACCCCAACGAGCCCATTGCTTACTTCTTGCTGGCTACTGCTTACAATGACTTAGGAGACAAAGTCAATGCATGTATCAACTATAAATATGCCGCTACTAAAGGAGTGAAAGTAGATCCAAGCTTGCTAAGAAACTGTCCTTAAAGTCTACTTAGAGGGATTTTTTTTGATGTAGGCCACAAAAAAAAGCCGCCAGTTTGGCGGCTTTTTTTTAGAACATGGGTTGTCCTTTATATCCTCTTCGTGTACTTATTTCGAAGGTAAAGACCTTTCGAATAAATTTGCTGAATTCTGAGCGACGCTTAGCCACTTCTCCGATAATTTCTTCCATATCTTCTGGATCCACTCCATTTAGAGCAACCCTAGGAACAACATTCAATACCTTTTGAACCTCTTCAAGAGCATGCGCATCGGCTTTTCTCCAAACTCGTGAAGCCTTTATTGCCATAACGGCACAATCCATTCCTTCTAATAAATCAACTGGATAACGTGATTGAAGCAGGGCAGGAATTTCAATAAACACAAAATCGTATGCTCTCAAGTTAAATCGAGAGCCAACCAAATCATGAACCGAATGTGTATTCAAAAATTCTCTATCAATGGGATACATGGCCTCCTCATAAAGAAACTCATCATCGGCATCGCTTTCTTTATAGCGCAACACCATAACTCTAAAGCCTAGTAGCGTAAGTTCATTTGCCATTTCATGTGACATTCTAGATTTTCCTTCCCCAGGCTCAGTGCTCAACATAGAGACAAATTTGGGTTTCTTGTCTAAAATATTCATACTTCTAACTTCTAGCAATAGATTCTGACAGATCAAGCCAACAGCTAGGCTAGACATGCGTTCAAAATCAAGGGTATCGTCTCTCAAAGTAATTTTATCCATATTCGGATAAGCACCCAATAATTTCAAACCAGTAAATTTATGTACACGCGAAGGCGTGCGAATGGTTTGATCTAAATAGTCAATTAGAATTACGATTAATAGAGGCAGGAAGAATCCAATTATAAAAGCCGCAATCACTAAAAGAATTCTCTTTGATTTTATCGGTTCTAGAGGAAAGAAAGGCGGGAATGTCACCACCAAACCACCAGAAGATAGAGCCTCCCCCTTTTGCTTCAAGAGAGCCTGATTAAGACTGTGTAGCACTTCAAGATAGTTGGCTTCCTCGATATCAATTTCACGTTCCATTTGAGAAATTCTTGATCCCAGAGGAGAGAATTCATCATAGATCTGCATGAAATAGTCTTTTCTAGAATTAAACACACGTATACGTGCATTACTTTCATCCAACATTAAAGTATATCTAAGCCACTGTTCAAGCAAGTCTTTAATATCTACTCCTTCAGTAGTTCTACCAAATTCGTAACGCATATTCAAATCCTTCGTAAGCTTAGCCTTTAAATCTTTTTGCTTCACTCTTAAAGCATCCCGCTCTTCCTCATTCTGATAGTATACTTCCATTGAAGCAATCTTTGAGCTTATCTCAGCCAATTCAGTTCGTTGCGCTAAAATCTTATCTGAATACTTTACAATTTCCTTATTCAGCTCAAGTTGTCCCTCTAATTTTATCAACGAAGCTTCTGCTGAGGCTTGGATGGCAATTTCCTTCTGATATTCATCTTCCAAATACTCCTTCATCATGGCAATAGACTTGGTCTGCTCTTGATAATTGATGATTCGGTTTTCAGTTCTAAAGTTCTTTAAGCGCTCTTCTGCATCTTGCAAGCGAATCATAGATTCATCTACCTGTTTTCTAAAATAAAGAACAACATCATTGGATTGACCCAATTTAATGTCTGCCATTCTTCTCGTAAAGACGGCGTTTAGTAGTTCTAATGTTTTTTGACAAACAGCAGGATCTGACCATTTATAGTTGATGCGAATTAAATCTGAGTTTGCGATACGGAACACATTTATTCCTGCAATGGCCGCATGACTGTATGGTGATGCAGAGTTGTAGAATACATCTTCAACTTTTTTAGATAGGGCATTGGCTGCTTTATAATCTCTGATTTGATCAATTGTTCCTTGAAAGTCGCCTTCAACCAATAGCTTTTTTCTTTCAGAGGCTGGAAACCAAGCATCTAATTGAGCGAAAGTCTCATCAGACATAACCATAGGATCTGGATTACCGGTCATAATATGCAAGGCCAGGAGGCGCTCACCCGTTTCCTCTAATGTATGTCTAGACTTAATAATGTTAATCAGATTATCAAAAGCATTACTCGTAGAGAAGAAGTCGATTTTACTTCTCGTAACATCTGTAGCATCAGCTCCTGAAGCTAAACCAGTATAAATCTCAGTCTCAGACTGATATTCTCTAGCTTGGCGCATCGTAAATAGAAATACTAAGACGCCTAGAACAAGGGAAGTAAATAGGAAAAGCTTGAGGTTCCTATTAAAGAGTCGGATGAATTGAATAAGTGTCATTTAGTATTTTTCAAATTTGCTGAATGGAACGCCCACTACACGCTCAAGTGCGAAATAAGCATTGCTAAACTGAGCTCTCAAATCCTCATAAAGAGTTGCTTGACGAACCCAAAAGTCCATTGTTATGTTCAACTGATCAAGGGTAAGCTCTCCCTCTCTAAAACGCATTTCGGCACTTTCTTTAATCAAGGTACCTGATTCTTTACCGTCGCCTACGATTTCCAATTTTCTTCTTACCACAAGAATTTCATTGTACAAGGCAACCACTTGCGTTTCTACCAATCTCCTAGCGGATTCTCTATTGGCGTGCTCACTATCCAAAAAAGCCTCTGCTTTTCCAATTCTTTCCGAACGACCCACCCAGGTAGACAAAGGCATTAAAAGGTTAACATTCACTTGCTGACCTAAAGCAACTTCATCTAAAACTTGGTTACCAAAAGTTCCATAGTTCACCTGGCCTCCTAAGCGTACGGTGCTCCACCAATCTTTTTTGGCTAAATCAACATCGTATTCTCTCGCTTTAATAAAAGATTCTGCAAATTCAACCTCAGGTGAGTTTGCAATGGCCGAATCAATTAGGAGTCGCAAGGGTGGTAAAAAGCTCTCAATAGAACCCGACTTTAAAATACGGTCGATGTTCGTCTTGGCTATTGAGTCCTTTTGAGCAGCAGAAATCTGACTTGGTTGAGCAACGGCAACCGAGAAAGAAAGAAAGAAAGAACAAAATAATCGTATTCCTCATTAGACGTTTTCTTTTTGAAATAATGCAGGTACTGTCATTATCATTATTTTAATATCATTCAAGAAAGAATTATCTCTTGCATATTGGTTATCCAATGACTTTCTTTCTTCGTCGGACATATTTCCTTTTCCTCTTTTCATAACCTGCCAAAGACCGGTAATGCCAGCTGGGGCCAGAAAGCGTTCACTCCAATCGTCTGAAGTAAGTTGTTCAGCTTCGTAAAGAGGTAAAGGACGATTGCCTACAATAGACATATCTCCTTTGAGAACATTCACCAATTGTGGAAGCTCATCTATGCTAGTATTTCTTAGAAATGCTCCAACCTTAGTGATTCGCGGATCATTTTTAAGTTTAATAAATGTTGAAGTCGATGAATTTCTTCGCAACTCGAAATATTCTTCTTCAGAAAGGGGCGTTCCATCCCTATGAATTAAGATCATCTCACTAGAAGAGGGAGAAATATTTCTTTTCGATTCCACTGGTTTACTTTCTTCATTTTCTCCAGAACTTTCATCCGTATACTGATTTAGATGTAGGTATTCTTTCAATCTTTTATCTGCATCGGAGTACATAGATCTCAACTTATAAAAGTCAAATATTTGATAACCTGTACCCACTCTTTTTGATATATAAAAAATCTTCCTGGAGATTCAATTTTAATTGCTAAGGCTGCGAAGATAAGCACGGGTGATGCCAATAGCAAAGCCACTGATGCTGCGACAATATCAACTAATCGCTTCCAAATTGGAATGCGATAATTATTGCGATATGACACGCGTTTTTTCTTGTCATTTTGAAGAACAACCTTCGGTAGGTAACACATTTTTGTTACAAAGGATAATCGCCTCAAGAGGTTGTCTACATCCAATGGTTTGAGATACAACTCCGCTATGCCTTTTTGCAATAAACCTTCTCTTTCCGAACTCTTTTTCGCTAAAGACAAAAGACCAAAAGGAATATGACGTTCTTGTAATAAGTCCTTCAATTCATCGAATAGCTCTTCTCCATTTAATCCTTTGAGCTCAACTTCGCTAAGAACCAAATCGATCTTTTGCCCCTTGGCCAAGAAGGATTTAAAAGCTAGTCCATTAGCAAACAAACGAAATCCAAGATCTTCGGATTCAGATAATGACTGAATTACTGAAGCATCTTCTCCAATATACACCACTAAAGGCTTTTCATATTTTAGAGTAGATTCCATTTACATTTTTAATCTCAAGAGGTTTTCAATACGCAGCGATAATTCTTCAGGATTAAAGGGTTTGATTAGATAATCATTAGCGCCTAGTTTTAGGCAACGAATTCTCTTAGAACTACTCTCCTCTCCAGATAGAACGATCAAAGGTAAGTCGGCAAAGTACCCACTTTAACGAATCAATCGAATAAACTCAAATCCGTCCAATTCAGGCATTTTTAAGTCCGCCACAATCAGATCGGGAATATTTCCAGAATAAAGCCATTCCAACGCATCTTTCCCATTTTCCTGAGTATCTACAACATACTTCGATTTGAGAATTTGCTCAAGGAGTTTAAGCATCACTGGCTCATCGTCAATGATTAAAACATGCTTTCCTGTGGTATCTAGTACATACAATTTATAGTAGGTTAGGGTTCGGTTGGTTCTTCTTGAATACTGCTTTTCATTGCCTCTATTGCTGCAATGGTTGTGTCTCTAAACAATGCTATTTCTTTCGCTAAAGTAGGTTCAACATCACCATGTCGTCCTTGCTTTTCAATTCTTCGTATAACATCCTTCAAGCCTTTAATCTCAAATAAGTCTAACGAAGGCTTGATTTTATGAGCCGCATCGCCCATTGCCTTATAATTTCTATTTTCATAGGCCTCTACTACATCGTGCACCTGTTTAGGCGAATGCTCAATAAAGGTTTCGATCATGCTCTGAACGAAGTCTTCACTTCCACTTGCAAGCTCTTCCAATTGCCTCAAACTGAATAATTGCTCATCTACCATAACTAGATAATAATTTCTTCATTCCTAATTAGACGGTATATTGTTGACTTTCCGATATCTAAAATATCAGCAACCCGAACCACATTGTTGTCATATCTATTCAGATAGTATTTGATAATTCGATTGGTGTATTCTCTTAAAATCAATTCTTCATTCATGAAACTTCCAATGTCGTCGGAAGTGTGAAAGTTCAAATTTTCATCTGTGATCACAGCATCATCGCATAATACCACCCCCAACTCTACTACAGCCTTTAGTTCGCGTACGTTTCCAGGCCATCGATAGTTGACCATTTTGTTCTGGGCTTCTGTTGTTATGGATACTTTGGGTAATTTATTCTCTTTGCAAAACTCGTCTGCAAAGAATTTAGCAAGAATAATAATGTCATTCCCTCTTTCTCTCAGAGGAGGAAGTTCTATCGGTAAACCAAGTAATCTGAAATACAAATCTTCTCTAAAATTGCCTTTCCTCACCTCTTCGGCTAAGTTCTTTTGGGTTGCCACAATGATTCTAGAGCTTACTTTAACTGGCGTATTGCTACCCAAACGGGTAATTTCTTTTTCTTGAAGAACGCGCAGAAGTTTTGCCTGAACATGTAAATCAAGCTCTCCAATTTCATCTAGAAATAGGGTACTGTTGTTTGCCTCTTCGAAGCGTCCAATTTTCCGGGTATTTGCACCTGTGAAAGCTCCTTTTTCATATCCGAACAACTCACTTTCCACCAAATCTTTCGGAATAGCCGCCATATTCACAGCAACAAAGGGCCTTTTTCGAGCGGAAGAGTTGTAGTGAATTGCTTTGGCAACCTGTTCTTTTCCTGTTCCAGTCTCCCCTGTTATAGAAACCGTAATATTTGTTTGAATGGATTTCTCGATTAAACGGAAGACCTTCTTTAATACATCCGAATTTCCCTTTATACTACTGAAATCATATTTTGCCGTAACCTCTTCTCGTAGACGCTCTACCTCATGAACCAATTCAGATCTATTCTGAATGCGATTCACCATATTCCAAAGTCTGTCTTTGGTATTCTCGTCCTTAACAATATAATCGTATGCCCCTTCGCGTAACAAGCTTACCGCTGTGCCAATATCTTCTTGTCCAGAAACAATAACGACAGGTAAGTCTTTGTCAAAGTCAACAATACGCTTCAAAACTTCTTGACCAGTCATGTCGGGCAAGGAATAATCCAAAGTGATTAAATCTGGCTTTTGATGAAGGTGCTTGAGGAATTCTTTACCAGACTGAAAAAGGCTAACCTCATTCTCTGGATTCAACGACAATTGGTGTCTCAGCACTTTGCCATACATCTCGTCGTCTTCTATAATAAAAATTCGTAGCACTCTATTGTTAGTAAATAAGGTAGTGAGTGCAAAAATATTAGAATTTCCTAATATGGGAAACTTTCAAAAAAAAAAATTAACTTCTTGATCCAGTGCCAATTCTACGCATTAGTCCTTCATAACCCATGGAAAGGACTGTTTTTAAAGGTATTTCGGTAGTTTTAAGGAGTAAATAATACCCATAAAAAACACCCATTGCAAAGGTCAAAACAGACACGAGTGAGACGGCTAATACGCCATAGCCCAAGGCTAAAACAACAATATCTCCCACCAAGTTTATTAACAACATAATAATAACTTTTCTGAAGTTTAGCTCTGGTTTACCCATCGCATCCATGGCAATACCCGCATACCTATCCATTGGCACCAAGGCTGTATAAATAGCAAAAACTCTTAACACATTTGCTGAATCAGCATAGTTTGCTCCACCGAGCCATAAGACTAAAGTATCTGCGAAATAGAGGACAGCGATAACAACTGGGAGCATTCCGATGGTTAAAATGAAGGTTTCTCCATGAAGAGTGCGATTAAAATCATCTGGATTCTTGTGAAAAACCCTAGCCAATTTTGGGAAGGTAGCTTGTACCACTGAGCGAACAGGGATTTCCAAAATCTGCAGTAGTCTTTCAGGAATATTGTACAAGGCAACGGCTACTGGACCTCTGAATGGCATGAGTAAAAAAGTATCTGAGCTCTTTAACAAATGGGTACTTATTGATGTGCCCATGCTATATCTCCCGAAGTCTACTAATTCTTTTCTCAACTTGGCAGTGCCTCGTTTCAAATATGAAAATCCACCCCAACCCATAACCAAGCAGATGGCCGACACCCATGCGGTAGATATAAGTTGAATGATAAAAATGGCATGAAGAGGGACATAACCATACCACTTCATAATTGGAAAGAACCAATAGAGCGCAAGAGTGAGTAAAATAGCAGGAATTTGCAATGCCAAACGAAGACCAAGTAAAGAGTCAAATTTCATTTGTGCACTAAGCAACCAAGTTGCCACTGTCTGAGGTAAACTCAGCATCATAGATGGAGCAAAATATAAAGCCGTTAGAATATAGGCTTCCCCTGCATCAATTTGCTTTAAGACTATTAATCCCAAAATCGAGAGCAAACTCAAACCCAAACTTAGCCCACCTGCCAACTGCCAAGTGGCACCCATGATATTCTTATGCTTTTCCGGATTATCGGTCTCAGACCATTTCTTAACAACTACATTGCTCAATAAGCCAGTTCTTAGCATATCGAACAAAGAATAAAACATCAGAAAAAAGGCCCAGATTCCAAATTCATTAGGTGCTAACAATCGGGCAGTTATGCCAAATCGGAGCACTCCCAATACAGCAGAACTACCATTGCTGGCAAGAGATAGAAACTTATTTGAACGGAAAAATGCGAGCATTGATGACTTTAGATGGGCGGAAATTACTTCCAAATCGTCTACAAATTAGAAGAATAGATTAATTCGAATCGAATTTTAATAGAACCCTTTTTCATTTTCATAAAAATAGTATCTTTGCCGTCCCTTTGCAAAATGCAATGGAGTATTAATCAAAAAGTTATAACCCAAATGAGTCATTACGAGACCGTTTTCATTTTGAATCCCGTCTTATCTGCCGAGCAGGTAAGGGAAACGGTAGACAAGTTCAGGGGTATCATCGAAGCCAATGGCGGCAAGGTGGTGCACAGCGAGAACTGGGGTCTGCGAAAGCTAGCCTATCCTATTGAGAAGAAAAAAAGCGGCTTTTACGAGCTTCTACAATTCGAGATGGATGGAGAGCACATCAATGGATTGGAAGTGAATCTTAAGCGCGATGAGCGCATCATGAGATTTTTAACCGTTGCCCTCGACAAATATGCTTTAGCATATGCCGAAAGTCGGAGAAACAAAGCCAAGTCTAACGCATAACACCAAAATAAATGAGTGATTTACAAGCAGCTTCAGGCCAATCGCAAAGCGAAATTCGCTATTTGCAGCCCATAGCTATTGAAACAAATACAAAAAACCGTTTTTGTTTTTTCAAGAAAACAGGAATTAAATACATTGACCATAAAGACCCAGATTTCTTATTGAAATTTGTGAATGAGCAAGGAAGAATCCTACCTCGTCGTCTTACTGGTACAAGCCTAAAGTATCAGCGTAAACTTTCGCAAGCCATTAAGAGATCTCGCCATCTTGCTTTGATGCCTTATGTAACCGATAATTTAAAGTAAGCCATGCAAGTAATT
This sequence comes from uncultured Cryomorphaceae bacterium, assembly GCA_937900215.1. Taxonomy (GTDB): domain Bacteria; phylum Bacteroidota; class Bacteroidia; order Flavobacteriales; family Schleiferiaceae; genus RFXV01. The sequence continues at coordinate 2,064 of CALCFH010000480.1, read as the reverse complement.
CTTAACCAAGATGTAGATAACCTCGGCTTTAAAGACGATGTTATCATTGTAAAAAACGGATTTGGTCGCAATTATCTCATTCCTCAAGGAATGGCTACTTTGGCTACCGATTCTGCGAAAAAAGTTCTAGCTGAAAACCTTCGTCAGCGCGCACACAAAGAGGCTAAACTCATTGAGGATGCAAAGGCTCAGTCTGAGAAACTGAGAGAAGTTGCTCTGAAAATGGTAGCGAAAGTTGGACGTGGAAACAAATTATTTGGTTCGCTTTCCAATTCCGATTTAGCTCTTGAATTGAGCAGAGCAGGTATTCAAATCGACAAGAAATTCATTCAAATTCCCGGTACAACCATTAAAAGTGTTGGAAAATACACTGCTAAGGTTCGCCTTCATAGAGAAGTGAATACTGAGATTGAATTTGAAGTTGTAGCTGAAATAAAGTCGAAGTAATTTTATTCAAGCTTATATTTTAGCCCATCAATTTTTGATGGGCTTTTTTTATGATTATACTATCAATATGAGGACAAGAGGAACAGGCAAAAAGAAAATCAATGTGGTAACCTTGGGTTGCTCCAAAAATATTTATGATTCTGAAGTCCTAATGGGACAATTAGAAGCCAATGGAAAAGAAGTAGTTCACGAGTCAGAAGAAGGAAATATTATTGTTATCAACACTTGCGGATTTATCGACAATGCCAAGCAAGAATCTATTGACACCATACTCCACTTTTCAGACTTAAAAAGCAGAGGAAAGGTAGAAAAAGTCTATGTTACAGGCTGCTTGTCTGAACGCTATAAGCCTGAACTTCAAAAAGAGATTCCAGATATCGACGATTGGTTCGGAACTAGAGATCTCCCACGTTTACTAAAAACATTAGGAGCAGACTACAAGCATGAGCTAGTCGGCCAGCGCCTTCTCACAACCCCCTCTCATTTTGCATACCTAAAAATATCTGAAGGTTGCGATAGACCTTGCTCTTTTTGTGCCATTCCTCTAATGAGAGGAAAGCATATTTCTACGCCTATCGATAAACTGGTGGTTCAAGCCGAAAAGCTCGCTGCAAAGGGAGTGAAAGAACTCATTCTGATTGCTCAAGATTTAACCTATTACGGTCTTGATATATACAAAAAAAGAAATCTAGCTGAATTATTACGCGAGTTGGTCAAGGTTGAGGGAATAGAATGGATTCGACTCCATTACCTTTTTCCAACCGGATTTCCAGAAGATATTTTAGAAGTAATAAGAGAGGAAGAAAAAATCTGCAACTATATAGACATTCCGCTACAGCATATTTCTGATTCAGTTTTGAAATCAATGCGCAGAGGCACAACCCAAGAAAAAACCGAAAAATTAATTGAGCGTATTCGAAAAGTGGTTCCCGGAATTACTATTCGAACTACACTTATTGTAGGCTATCCGGGAGAATCGAATGAAGACTTCGAAATACTTTCAAATTGGGTTGAAAAATCGCGATTTGAAAGATTGGGTTGTTTCACCTATAGTCATGAAGAAAATACACATGCCTATCTACTTGAAGATGATGTAGATGAGCAAACAAAACAAGAGAGAGCCAACGATATTATGGATATTCAGCGCTCTATCTCCTATGAGCTCAATCAAGAGCGCATAGGAAAGGAGTTTAAAGTAATTATTGATAAAGTAGAGGGAGACTTCTATATCGGTAGAACAGAATTCGACAGTCCAGATGTTGACAACGAAGTGCTCATTCCTGTTTCTGAAGGCTATTTACGTGTGGGTGATTTCTGTAAAGTTTTAGTAGAATCTGCTACAGACTACGACTTACACGCCAAGGTAATTGAAGCCGATTTACATCTTTAGTTCTGCCATTTCCAAAATAGTTTTCTCCAATTCTACAGCCTTGCCTAACAAGGCTGTAGAATTCTTTAGCATCTTTTCTACATAATCCGAATCAGAGAAATCCTTGCAATTTATGCGCACATTGAGGTAAGCTCCATGTACTGCTGTTCTCGCACACATTGCACCAACCGCTGCATCTGTAACTGAATTCGGATTTCCAATATCCGTCATTGCCTTCATAACTTCCA
>CALCFH010000479.1 GCA_937900215.1 uncultured Cryomorphaceae bacterium | reverse complement strand
TAGAATAAAGGAACATGAAGAACGCTATGGCTTTCGATTTGCCAAAGTAGAAGCTTCTCTCTCTCTCAATGAAGGTTCCACCCAATTTGAAGCATGGGTACATCTAGATTTACTCAAAGAAGAAACACCTTCTTGGCCTCAGTTTAAAATGAAAAAGCTCTTTCAAGAGGTTTTAACTACCTATTCTCATTTGAGCAAAACCAAACAGAAAGAAGCAGCTTTAAAAGATCCCTTCCTACAGGCTCTCCAAGTAAAGTTTGCCTATGCGGTTACTTGTCATAAAGCACAAGGGGGGCAATGGGCTAAGGTTTTGGTAGAAAGACCCTGGCTGCCCGATGGCAGTTGGAGTACAGAAGATAAACGCTGGTTGTATACGGCTATAACTCGTGCTTCTGAACACTTGTATTTAATAGGATTTGAATCGATATTGTACGAATGAAGAAACTATGTGCCCAGCTTTTCTTTTTTCTAAGTGGATGGAAGTTAAAAGTAAATGATTATCAGAAGTATATACCCTCTGTAATGATTGCAGCACCCCATACTTCCAATTGGGATTTTCCATATTCTCTTGCTGCTTTTTGGCTAATGGGCATTCCTGTACGCTATTTTATTAAGGATATTTATACCAAAGGACCTTGGGGATACTTTTTTAGATGGACAGGCGCCATTGGTGTGAATCGTTCTAAAAAGGGTTCAGGTTTAACAGAATATGCCATTTCTCTTTTGAAATCTGAAAAAGATCTTGTTATCATCGTTCCAGCCGAAGGCACCAGAAGTAAAGTTGAAAAATGGAGGACGGGTTTTTATACTATTGCCAATGAGGCGAAGGTGAATATCAGCTTAGGCTATTTGGATTATAAATTAAAGGAAGCAGGAATTCTGGATTGTTTCAAACCCAGTGGTGTTTTTGAGGAGGATATGGAAAGAATTCAAGCTCTGTATAAGCCCATTCATGCTAAGTTTCCAGAGAAATACAACGAGAAAATTTATTGAACCGGGAAAATGCCGTTGACATATTTTTCTATGATTTCAATCGAAGCAGCACTTTCAGATCCTTCAAATCCTTGAATGTCTTCGTAATCAACTAAAAAATTATAGGCTAAGGTCATGCGATTGGAAAGGGGATAATAAGACCAATGCCATTTTTCATCTCTATATCCACTTAGTCTTTCTCCATTTTCTTTGTCGTAGGGTTGAAAAAAGCCAAAGCTTTTGGCGTTGGCTTTTAACCATATATACAGCTTTTCTCCTTCTGCATTCTCCCACCACTCGGGTTCCAAAGAATTGATATCGAAGTCTGTGCCCCAATGATGTCTCGATGTGCCCGGCATGCTGCTGTACTGCAATATATAGAGTGCCTTCTCCGTGGCTGTTCCATTGGTTGCCTTCCATTTACGCTCCCAAATTCCTTTTTGATATTTGAAGTTTCGTGTGGCAGAAAGAACACTCAAACGAAATCCATCTTTAGCGGCAGCATCGGCCATTTTTATAAAAGCTTGGCAAACTTCCTTCCTCAAATACGCATCTTCTCTAGAGGTATAAGGGGGCTTTAAGCGCAGGAAGGAAGGATCTTTTTCGGGTTTATTCAATCCAATCAGGTCTTCCTTTTGAATAGACCACACCTCATTACTGTTTAAAGGAAATTGAAAAGTGAGCAGTAGAACTAGAATGAATAGGTTCTTTTTCAAAGCTCTAAGTTGTATTTCGTCTTCAACTTGTCTAAAGTTGGGTTGATTTTCACTAAATGTGCATAGATTTCTTCATTGGTATAGGGAGCAAGCTCCTTCTCCTGCACTTCAACATCAACTTTAAGTCTTAGTTTTTTAATTTTCAAATCAGTCTTTAGAAACTGCATCAAGTCGTATTGCACTTCTGCAATAAGTCCCATCAAGGCCCGGCTATCTACTTTGGCATGCAGATTTCCCTCGGCATCTTTATTCAGACTGGCCGCGTTCATCGCTTGGCTGTGCAATTTATATTGAGTCGAACTTCCAATTTTCTGCGCATAATTCTTCCAGCTGTTTATTGCAAGAGAGAGTTCAAAGCTCTCAGAAACATCATCCTCTTCCGGTTCTGTATCTCCTTCTTTTTCAACTATTGGATTGGATAGACTCTCGAGCGAAATACCAATTCGAGAGCGCTGAGGAATTTGAAGTTTTCGGGTCGCTGTTGCTTCTGTTTGAACTTCTTTATCTGCCTTTGAAGGTGCAGAAATGGAAGGACGGGGAAGTATCTCACTGCGCTTTTCAGTAATTGGTTTTGCTACAGAGGGCAACGGAATTGCTGGCTCAGGGCTTTGTTCTTCAGGGATGTTTAATTGGGGAGTAGAACTTGGCTTTACTTTTTCTGGAGGCAGATCAGCCGTTAAGACTTTTTTTTTTCCGTGGATAAATCTTCCACCAACTGCAGCAAGGCCAATTCAACTAAAAGCCTACTATTGGTGGTAAGCTTATATTTTGCTTCTGCAATGGTTAATACCTTAAGACTTTCAAACAGCAACTGGGCATTCAGCTTTATAGATTGCTCTTTATAGCGTTCTTGAACATCTGCACCTACTTCTAACAATTCTAGCGTTCGTGGGTCGGAGGCAACCAATAAATCGCGCAGATGTGCACAAAGACCATTGAGGAATAAATGCCCGTCAAATCCCTTAGATAAAATTTCATTGAAAAGCAATAAAAGCGCCTTATCCTCGCCTTTTAAACAGAAGTCTACAATTCGGAAATAGTAATCATAGTCTAGGATATTCAGATTAGTTAGAACATCCTGATAGCTGATATTTTTTCCAGAAAAAGTGGCAATTCGGTCAAAAATACTTAGTGCGTCGCGCAATGCTCCATCTGCTTTTTGGGCAATCAATCGAAGGGCAGCAGGTTCTGCAATAACAGATTCTGCCTCTGCAACTGATTTTAGATGGCTGCTGATGCCTTCAATTTCAATTCGCTTGAAATCATAAATCTGGCAACGACTTAAAATAGTAGGTATGATTTTGTGCTTTTCAGTGGTAGCCAAAATAAAAATGGCATGGGCTGGAGGTTCTTCTAATGTCTTTAGGAAAGCATTGAATGCCGCAGAAGAAAGCATATGTACCTCGTCTATTATATAGACCTTGTATTTTCCTTGCTGTGGCGTAAACCGTACTTGCTCTGTAAGGCTGCGGATATCTTCTACTGAATTGTTTGAAGCTGCATCCAGCTCGAAAATATTGAATGAAAAGTCATTGTTGTCCGCTCCGCCATTTTGGTCTTCATTAATAAGCCTCGCCAATATGCGAGCACAAGTTGTTTTTCCCACTCCTCTAGGGCCCGTAAAAAGCAAAGCTTGAGCAAGATGATTGCTCTCAATTGCTTTTAATAGGGTTTGGGTAACATGCCCTTGTCCTACTACTTCTTCAAAATTTTTTGGTCGGTATTTTCGCGCCGAAACAACAAAAGCATCCATATTACAAATATAAAGGACTGCTATTGGTTGGCTGGGCAGAAAGTTCAATTTCTAAATATTGGGCAGTGAATCCTTTAGCTTTTTGAACCACTTCTTCTGGCGTTCCTTCTGCTACAATTTGTCCGCCTTTTGATCCGCCTTCTGGACCTAAATCTACAATATGGTCTGCCAATTTGATTACATCTAAATTGTGCTCAATCACTAAAACGGTATTGGAACGGTCTACCAATTTTTGGAGTACATCCATCAGAATTCGCACGTCTTCAAAATGCAAACCTGTTGTGGGTTCATCTAAGATATAGAGGGTTTTCCCTGTATCTCGTTTACTGAGTTCAGTGGCCAATTTAACGCGCTGAGCTTCACCTCCAGAAAGGGTGGTAGACTGTTGACCTAGATTAATATAGCCCAGTCCAACATCTTTTAAGGTCTTAATTTTTGAAAGTATTTTCGGAATGTTTTCAAAGAATTCTACCGCCTCATTTACGCTCATATCCAGAATGTCGGCGATCGATTTTCCTTTGAATCGAACTTCCAATGTTTCTCTATTGAATCTTCGTCCGTTGCATGTCTCACATTGTACATATACATCGGGCAAGAAGTTCATCTCAATAGTGCGTACACCCGCTCCCTGACAGGTTTCACACCTTCCACCTTTAACATTAAAGCTAAATCTCCCCGCTTTATAGCCCCTTATCTTCGATTCAGAAAGCTGAGCAAAAAGATTTCTAATTTCATTTAGAACGGCTGTATAAGTAGCCGGATTGCTTCTCGATGTTCTTCCAATGGGCGATTGATCGATGGTAATTACTTTGTCTAAATGCTCTAATCCACTTATTTTTTTAAACGGCATGGGCTTTTTAAGAGCCTTGAAAAAATGCTGACTTAAAATAGGAGCAAGGGTTTCATTGATCAAGGTAGATTTTCCACTTCCAGAAACTCCAGAGATGACTATGAGCGTCTGTAATGGTAATTTAAGAGTAACATTTTTTAGATTATTACCTGAAGCACCCTGTAAAATCAGTATATCTCCAGAACCTTCTCTTCGTCTTTCTGGAATTGCAATTTGCATTCTTCCATCTAAAAACTGAGAGGTAATGCTATCGCCTTTCTTAATGTCTTCCAACTTTCCTTGTCCAACCACACGCCCACCGTATTTTCCAGCCGCCGGACCCATATCTAGAATAAAATCGGCTGCTTGCATCATGTCTTTGTCGTGTTCTACAACAATAACAGAGTTTCCTAAATCCCGTAGTTCTAGAAGTGAGTCAATCAGTTTGTGATTGTCTCGTTGATGCAGACCAATACTGGGTTCATCTAGAATATACAAGACATTGGTTAACTGCGAACCAATTTGAGTTGCTAGCCGTATTCTTTGGGCTTCGCCTCCACTGAGTGTTTTGGCAGAGCGACTTAAGCTGAGATATTCTAATCCTACGTTGAGAAGAAATCCAGTACGAGTTATTAGTTCTTTAAGTATTTCATTTCCAACCAAAGCTGTATTTCCAGTAAAGCTCTTTTTTGCTTTTTTAAGAAAAGGCAATAGTTCTGAAATCGAGAGTTCGGCAATATCTGCTATACTCTTTTCTAAGATTTTATAGGATCTCGATTCGAGCTGAAGTCGAGTTCCATTGCATACCGAGCACTCTACTTTATTCATGAAATCATCTGCCCAACGCTTTAGGCTTGCGCTATTGGCTTCCTTCGCTTGAGTATCAATAAACTGAATAATTCCCTCAAATTGAAGGGAATATTTTCTGGTAATGCCGAGGTTTTTATTCTCTACTTCAAAGCTTTCTTGCGCTCCATAGAGGATCACATCCATGCCTTCTTCTGAAATCTCCTCAATGGGTGTGTCTAGGCTAAAGCCGTATCGATCTCCAATGATTTCCAATTGACTGAAAATCCAACTTTTTTTAAATTCTCCAATGGGTGCTAGACCTCCTTTTCGGATATTTTTCTTTGGATTTGGAATTACTTTCTTCAGTTCTACTTCAGATACCTGTCCTAATCCATTACAGTGATGGCAAGCGCCTCTGGGTGAGTTAAATGAAAAAGTGTTTGGCTCAGGAGCTTCGTAGGATAAACCCGTTGTAGGGCACATCATGTGCCTACTAAAGAAACGCGGGTTTTCTTCATTTTCAGCCACAATACTTAGCACACCCTTGCCCAGTTTCAAGGCCGTATCAACCGATTTTTTAAGTCTTTCGGCAGTCGATTCATCTAATTTAAGCCGATCTACTACTACTTCAATATCATGTGTTTTATAGCGATCGAGTTTCATCCCTCTCACTATTTCCTTGATTTCACCGTTTACTCGAACACGTAGATATCCTTGTCGTGCGATTTGCTCAAAAAGTTCTCTGTAGTGGCCTTTTCTACCTCTAACAAGGGGCGATAATATCTGAATGCGCCGCTCTGAATAGTCTTGCCGCAATATTTGAAGAATTTGATCTTCAGAATATTGAACCATTTTTTCTCCCGTATTGTAGCTATAGGCTTCGGCGGTTCTCGCATACAATAGCCTGAGGAAATCCCAGATTTCAGTAACCGTTCCTACAGTAGAGCGCGGACTTCTACTGGTGGTTTTTTGCTCAATGCTTATTACAGGACTAAGGCCGTCAATTTTATCTACATCGGGCCTTTCCATGCTTCCAATGAACTGTCTAGCATAGGCAGATAAAGTCTCCATATACCTGCGCTGCCCTTCGGCATAGAGCGTGTCAAAGGCTAGAGACGATTTTCCACTTCCACTTAAACCCGTAATAACAACGAGTTGATTTCTTGGAATTTGGACATCGATATTTTTGAGATTGTGTACCCGCGCTCCCCAAACTTCTATTTGCGGGATCTTTTTACTTTTCAAATTTTCGGCCATAGACTCTACTCAACAGAAAGACTGTCTGTACTGTTTAATTCGGGCATGGAGCCATCATTAATCCAAGAATCTTTGTCTGCCTTAGGCAAAAGAATAATGTACTTTTTACCTTCTGGATTTTTGAGATAGGTTTCGCGCAGCCAAGGATTGAAATACTTTAAAGTCTTGTAGTTAATAGACTTGCTTTCTGCAAAGCGCACCAAATCTGTGATGCTAGAATCAACTTCAATTTTGCTCACTGAAAGAGGATTGTACAAGTCTTTTTTACGCAGATGAAATCCAAAATATTCTGGATCTTCTATGATTTGTTTTACCGCAAGAATGCGGAAGAGATAGCGACTGGTTTCGGCATTTAGAAGAAG
>CALCFH010000478.1 GCA_937900215.1 uncultured Cryomorphaceae bacterium | reverse complement strand
ATCTCGAAATAAGTATCGCAATACTTTAACAGACGTTCAAGCTTTAAAGGCCGAATACCAAGAAAAGGTCTCGAAAGCAGAGTCGGATCAATTCTCAGCAGAAAGCTCCGCTCTAGATGCAGAAGCAGAGGTAGCTAAATTACAAGTGAAGCTAAACAATGTAACAATACGCCAATCCTACTACGAATTAAAAGCTCCACAAAAAGGTCTTGTAACTCGCATTCTTAAAACGGGAATTGGAGAAAACATTAAAGAAGGAGAGTCTATAATTGAAATTATGCCTCTAAACTATCAATTGGCGGTTGAAATTTTCATTCGTCCAGTTGATTTGCCTTTGATTCAAAAAGGACAACATGCTAGAATTGAGTTTGATGGTTGGCCGGCTATTGTTTTCAGTGGATGGCCTAATACGTCATTTGGAACGTTTGGTGCCGAGGTTTTTGCTGTCGATAACGTACTCGACGAATCTGGGCGCTACCGCATACTTCTAAGAAAAGACGAAGTCGATCTAGAATGGCCTGAACCTTTGCGATTTGGAGCTGGTGCCAATGGCATGCTCTTGTTGAAGGATGTGCCTATTTGGTATGAAATTTGGCGACAGATTAATGGCTTCCCTCCCGAATTTTACACAGGCGAAGAGGACTCTCAGGATAAAGTTAAAAAATCAAAACCAAAAGTAGGTTACTCAAAATGAGGTACTTATATTTATATTTAGCTTTGGTTTTTAGCTTAGCGGCAAGGGCCCAATCCGATAGTTCTTTATTCAGACCTGACTTCGTTTTTGCTCTTTTACCAAACCATCCCGTTGCCCGTATTGCTGATCTTCAAAACATCGAAAGTCAGATGATTCGATTACAGGCAAAAGGTCTTTTTGATCCAAAATTTGAATTTGATCAAAATGCAAAAGAATTTGATGGAAAAGATTACTATCAACTTCAAAAAGCAGGTCTAACTGTTGCAACGTGGCCTGGTATTGACTTCAAGGCTGCCTATAAAAATAGCAGTGGAGAATTTCTAAATCCACAAGCTAGTCTGCCTGATAATGGAATGGTAGAATTGGGCGCGGATGCAAACCTTCTAAGAGGATTGCTTTTTGATTCACGTCGAGCTGCACTTCAAGAAGCCAAAGCTTTTGCGCTTGCCAATGAGGCAGAAAGAAGAATGGCACTTAACAAACTGGTCTCAGAGGCCATGAGTTCATATTGGAATTGGGCAGCATCGTATGGTAAGTATAAGCTGGTTGACCGCTCTTTACAAAATGCCTTGGAGAGATACGAAGGTATTCGTTCTAACTTTTTCGCCGGTGGCGTAGCAGCCATAGATACCATTGAAGCCCTTACGCTTGTGCAAAATAGGCGAATGGATAAAGAAAAAATGAATTATGAACTCACCAAGAACAGATTCATATTAAGTACCTATTTATGGGGCGCAGACAGTTTACCGCTTCGACTGTCAGCTACTGCTTATCCGATTGAGATTACGCAATGGAATCAAAGTTTTTTCGTTCGCGACTCTCTAGAATCTATAATCCGAAATCTTGATCAATTTCAGCCAGAATTACTGGGTATATCTGCAGATCTAGTACGTCTAGATGCAGGGAGAAAACTGGCCCTAAACAACCTATTACCAGAGGCTAAGGCATCCTATAGATGGTTAAATCCAAGCGATCAGTTCTTAAACTCCGAAGATTTTAATCCAACTTCGAATTATACTTTAGGCCTCTCAGTGAATGTGCCACTCTTTCTTCGGAAAGAAAGAGCCTATTTAAAGCTTAATCAGATTAAGAGAACCGAACAAAATCTAAAGTTAATAGACAAACGCAATACACTAATTAATAAATTAGGAGCCCATTACGAGGGCCTGGTACTGTATCGAAACAACAGTCTCTTGGCTCAACAAAATTTCAGTAATTATTCTCAACTTTTTGAGGTTGAATTGCGGAAATTTAAGATGGGAGAAAGCAACTTATTCCTCATTAACTCACGCGAGAGCTCTCAATTAAACTCAGGAATAAAGTGGATTGAACAGCTGGAGGCATTTGAGATTCAAAAACTCAAACTCCTAGAAGAAGCTGGGCTACTTCTATCTGAATAAAAAAAAGTTGGTCGTTCTACTTTCTTTTTGCCTTGGGGTCTGGAGCATTTTTTGTCCAATCTAAAGGACCCTCACAAAGTACCTCAATGGTCATTGTAGAAAAATCTCCTAGTTGTTTTTCCATTGCTTTCACCCAATTTTCATAGTCTTCTACAAAATAGTCTGAACATTTCATTTGTAGAATAACTATGTATTTTTCATCGATGAGAATAATGCTAGGCTTGGCATATTCAAATGTTCTCATTGGCCTGCCCATTCTCAACGACTTGCCTTCCATAAAATCTTTAAGCCATGCACTTAAAGCATAGGAAGCATCTTCTTCTGTAGCATAATAGTATAGCGCTACATCCATCTTTGTATATCCTTTTCTGTCAAGATTATCGAGAACTTTTTCTCTAGACTTAAACTGAAAATACATGTGAAACTCAGGATCTGAATTGTTCAGAGCTCCCCAATTAGGCTCTACAATATTTAATTCCTTTAGTTCATACTTCTCAGAAGCCCAGGCTTGAAATGAGTCCATTTTTCCCTGAACTTCCCCCTGAGTTTGTGCTTGGATTTCAAGTTGAAATAGAACAATGCACAAACAGAATATCCTTTTCATTTTCATTTTTCTAAATAAATAAGCTCCTTAATATTCGGATAAAGATAGACTCCGTCTCTACAACTCAATACAAGCTGACCACTTTCACGAACACCCTGAATAGAGCCCTCAATGATCTTCCCTTGATATTTATATTTTCTCCAAACTCCCTTTCCGAATAGGCTATCGTGATACTCTGCCAAAATATGCGTCCATTTCATTTGCCAAAGCTGCTCAAGCCTTGAGTCCAAAAAATTGTATAAATCCTTTTCTATCTCATCCAATTCCAGCTTCTTTCCCAATACCCCAGAAAGAGAAGTAGCATTTTCTAACCCCTCAAAATTCTCATTATTCACATTGATTCCAATTCCTATTATGCTGTGCTCCCAAAAAGTAGACAGAATGTTTTCAATTAAAATTCCTGCACACTTCTTCCCCTTTATCATAATATCATTTGGCCACTTTATACTCACATCATCCACACGACTCGATATGGCATCAAAAACAGACAGACATATTGACATGTTCAATACGAATTGACGATCAATTTTTAGCGGAGGTCTGCGCAGAACAAGACTCATAAGAACACTCTTTCCGTGTTCATCCTGCCAGCTTGTCCCCATTTGCCCACGGCCTAAATTTTGGTGTTTGGTGAGCACGACCGTTCCGTGATTTATCTCCTTGTTCCGAATAAGCCTCTTTAGATACTCATTGGTAGAATCAATCGTTTCTAACCGAAAAATGGTAGATACGAAGGAGCCTTGCCTTTTCTCGGGAGTATCAAATGAATAAGTCATGGACAATGGTTATGGAGTAGTTTTGCAAATCTATATTGAACTAAATGAGTAAACACGTTTCAGAAGCACTTGTCGAGCAAATTGTTGAAGGTCTTGAAGAAATAAAAGGAGAAGCAATTACAGTATTAGATCTTCGGTCGATCGAGAACTCTGTATGCGACTTTTTTGTTATAGCCAACGCACAATCGGGTACCCAAGTGCGTGCTTTGAGCAATTCAGTAGAAAAGCTTGTGTTTGAAAAAGGAAAAGAAAAGCCTTGGCATGTAGAGGGTCTGGAAAACCTTGAATGGGTTTTAATGGACTATGTAAGTGTTGTGGTGCATATTTTCAGAACCGAAGCACGTGCGTTTTATGATTTAGAAAGTTTATGGGGAGATGCACCGGTTTTGGGTGCCTAATTAAAGATTTAGAATGAGTACAGAAGAAGAAAAGAATCAGCTTAATAAATTGAAAGAACAATTTTCTAAAGGAAATAAAGCTCCACAAGGGGGGAATAACGGCAATAAAAGAAATAATTTTTATTGGATCTACGCCGGACTATTGGTTCTTTTCATTGGAATACAAATTGTTGGAAGCCTAGGTAATACTATGGAAACAAGCAATTTCCCTGAGTTTGAAACAATGGTTAAGGCCGGAGAAGTGAGCCGTGTAAAAATTATAAATCAAAATAATATTGAGATTTATATTTCTGAGGAGGCGCTTAAAAACAACCCAAAGTATAAGAAAGTCAAAGAAAAGTCTATAGGTGAAGGAATTAACCCTGGGCCACATTACCGCTTTGAATATCCATTTGAAGTCTTTGAGTCTAATTTAAAAGAGATTTACCTAGAAACTGACAATCGAATCAGAATTGATTATGAAGAACGTCACGACTATTGGGGTGAAGTATTGGCTTGGATATTTCCCTTGTTATTGATAGTCGGTCTTTGGGTATTCATAATGCGAAGAATGAATGCTGGAGGAGGTGGAGGCCCTGGTGGTCAGATATTTAATATTGGAAAGTCGAAGGCCACGTTGTTCGATAAAGACACCAATGTTAAAACTACTTTTTCAGATGTAGCGGGCTTGGAAGGTGCAAAAGAAGAAGTTGAAGAAATCGTTCAATTCCTTAAAAATCCAGATAAGTACACTTCTTTAGGTGGAAAAATACCAAAGGGAGCTCTTTTGGTTGGACCTCCAGGCACTGGTAAAACCCTTCTAGCCAAAGCTGTTGCAGGTGAAGCAAAAGTTCCGTTTTTCTCTTTGTCGGGCTCTGATTTTGTTGAGATGTTTGTCGGTGTTGGAGCATCTAGAGTACGCGACTTATTCAAACAAGCCAAAGAAAAATCTCCTGCCATAATCTTTATCGATGAGATAGATGCAATCGGTAGAGCGCGCGGCAAGAATGCTTTTACAGGAGGGAATGATGAGAGAGAAAACACCCTCAACCAGCTTCTAACCGAAATGGATGGCTTCAATACTAAGGACCACGTAATTGTACTTGGGGCTACCAACCGAGCAGACATATTAGATAGAGCGCTCATACGTGCCGGCAGATTTGACCGTCTGATTTACATTGATCTTCCTGATTTAAGAGAACGAAAAGAAATCATTGAAGTGCACTTAAAACCCTTAAAACTGGGAACTGATATTGATATTGACTTTTTATCCAGACAAACTCCAGGATTTTCTGGAGCGGATATTGCCAATGTATGCAATGAGGCTGCCTTAATAGCAGCTCGAAAAAATAAGACTCAAGTAGAAAAACAGGATTTTCTAGATGCAGTAGATAGAATAGTAGGCGGTTTAGAAAAGAAAGCGAAAATCATTACCGAAAGTGAAAAGAGGGTAATCGCATATCATGAGGCAGGACATGCCACTGTTAGTTGGATGCTTGAACACGCTGCTCCCTTGGTAAAGGTTACTATCGTACCAAGAGGAATATCTCTTGGAGCTGCTTGGTATATGCCCGAAGAGCGTCATCTGTCCAACACCGATCAAATGCTAGACGAGATGTGCGCCGCTTTAGGTGGAAGAGCTGCAGAAGAGGTAATTTTCAATAAAATCTCAACTGGCGCACTGTCTGATCTAGAAAAAGTAACCAAGCAGGCTAATTCCATGGTGACCATTTATGGCCTAAATGAAAAATTAGGGAATATCACTTATTATGATTCTTCAGGACAGAATGAATATGGTTTTGGCAAGCCTTACAGTGAAAAAACTGCGCAAATTATAGACGAAGAAATCCAGAAAATTGTTCGATCTCAGTATGATAGGGCAAAAGAATTGCTTAGCGCCAATAGAGATAAATTAGATTTATTAGCAGAGTTACTCCTTGAAAAGGAAGTGATTTTTAAAGAAAATCTAGAGGCAATATTCGGAAAAAGACCATGGATTCAGGTTGGAGCCGATGAATTATCCGATGCCTTGAGCAAAAAAAATAAGGACCCTGAAATAACTTCAGCACAATAGATTTAACTGTGTTTGAATTTCAATTGCAACTATTACCTTAGTTGCTGAATGGGAAAGAACAAAAAGAGTGAAATCGGCGTGATTAAACGCTTCCTAAAAATGCTAAGCGGCGAACCGGATTCCCAAGAGAATCCGGAAGAGCTTTATTTAAAAATTGATGAAAATGACCCTATTGATGTGCGCTTTGCAAAGCGTTTCAATCATGAAGGAGGTAAATTCATTTATTGTCAGAACATGAAAGAGGCGCAACTAAGTCTCAAAATGATCGCTGAAGAACTCAATACTGACTCATTTTACTGTCCAAATGCTGGCATTCAGGAGCTGTTTAAAGACTGTAATTTGTCTTTTACAGACTCTTCCAGTGCCAAGGTTTTCTTAACTGATTGCGAATGCTTAGTTGCATTCATTGGAGCTGTTATGATCTCGTCAAAACAAATGATGGGAAAAAAGCTAGACCAACTACCAGAGAAATACGTTGTAATTGCGGATACATCTCAATTTGCCGATAAATTGAATACCGGATTGACTATGATTCGCGAGAGACACTCGGGGAAGATCCCCAATCAGATCACAACTATTCACGCCCCACTGCACAGAATAGAACTAGGAAATGAAGCTTCAACATCGAGAAAAGAACTATTCTTGCTGCTTCTTGAAGAATCCATTGCATGAACAATTTCACTAAGCGCTCTTTATCTGGTATACTCTACGTACTTATTCTTTTAAGTGGTATATGGTGGAAACCCATT
>CALCFH010000477.1 GCA_937900215.1 uncultured Cryomorphaceae bacterium | reverse complement strand
CTAGAAACGCACGAGTGGAAAATAATTGAAAGGGGTTTTAATCAGGAGAATAGTGAGCGCTCTGAAGCAATCTTTTCTATCGGAAATGGTAGAATAGGTCAAAGAGCAAATTTTGAAGAAACCTATTCTGGTAAATCACTTCAAGGTAGCTATGTAGCGGGAGTATATTATCCAGATAAGACTCGAGTAGGATGGTGGAAGAACGGATATCCCGAGTATTTCGCCAAGGTTCTAAACAGCTGCAACTGGATTGGAATTGAAATACGTATAGAAGACGAAATACTAGATCTCAACAAATGTGAGGTGCTTGATTTTTATCGTGAGCTAGATATGCAACAAGGCTTGCTCACTCGTCGATTTAAAGCAAGATTAAAAGATGGCAAAGAAGTAGCGGTAGAATCTATTCGCTTTACCAGTGTTGCTCGCGATGAAATGGCTGCAATAAAATACTCCATTACACCTTTGAATTTCTCTGCCAAGGCAAGCATTACGCCCTATCTAGATTTTGACGTTCAGAATAAGGATAGCAATTACGATGAGAAGTTTTGGGAGCATATAAGCTCTAGTGTTGGAAGACAAAAAGCGGCGCTGACTGCACGAACGAAGAGGTTGGATTTTCATGTCTCAGTTGCAATGGAATACAACTGGAAGCAGGGTGAAAGCCAAGTGTCACTGGATCCTTCGCATATTGAACACCCAAAATTTGTAGCCAATCAGTTTGAGGTTGAACTCGCTGAAAACACAACAAGTACTGTGTATAAGTATGTTGGAGTTTTAGCTTCCCTAAACCATCCAATAGAAAAAATTCAGAAAAGAGCCCAAGAGCGAGCGGAAGAAGCAAGTAAAATCGGATTTCAAGCCCTTTTAGCCGAACACAAGTCTAAATGGGCCAAGAAGTGGGAGATGAGTGACATTAAGATTGAGGGTGATGTTGCTGCTCAACAAGGTATTCGGTTTAATATTTTCCACCTAGATCAAACCTATACCGGTGAAGATGCCCGCTTGAATATTGGTCCAAAGGGCTTTACGGGCGAGAAATATGGCGGCAGTACGTATTGGGATACTGAAGCCTATTGCTTGCCCTTTTACTTATCTACCGCAGAATCGAAAGTGGCAAAGAACCTGCTTACATATCGCTATAAACAATTAGATAAGGCCATTGAGAATGCGCAAAAACTCGGGTTTACTCAAGGTGCAGCGTTATACCCAATGGTTACCATGAATGGCGAAGAATGCCATAATGAATGGGAAATCACCTTTGAAGAGATTCATAGAAATGGCGCCATTGCCTTTGCTATTTACAACTATATACGCCACACACAAGATTCATCGTATTTGTTAGAAGGTGGATTGGAAGTGCTCGCAGGTATTGCACGCTTTTGGCATCAGAGATTTCACTTTAGTGAAGATAAAAAGATGTTCGTAATGCACGGGGTCACAGGCCCGAACGAATACGAAAACAACATCAACAACAATTGGTATACGAGCTATATAGCCCAATGGTGCTTGCGGTATGCTGCAGACTGCTCGGCTTGGATGAAGCTTGAACACCGCACGGTTTTTGAGGCTATTTCTAAGAAAATTTCCCTCAGTCTTGAAGAAACAAAAGAGTGGATAGATCAGTCGAATAACATTTACTTTCCAGAGGATAAGAACAGAGGTGTTTTTCTTCAACAAGATGGATTTCTAGATAAAGAACTGCGACAGGCATCGAGTTTAAATCCCTCAGAAAGGCCAATTAATCAGCATTGGTCTTGGGATAGAATTCTGCGCTCTTGCTTTATAAAACAGGCGGATGTTTTACAAGGATTGTATTTTTTTGAGGAGAATTTCGATCTAGATACCTTGAAGCGAAATTTCGACTTTTATGAACCCATGACGGTTCATGAATCTTCATTATCTCCTTGTGTTCACTCTATTCAAGCTGCCCGTTTAGGTAGGATGGATAAGGCCTATGAAATGTATTTGCGCACTTCTAGATTGGACTTAGACGACTACAATAACGAAGTGGCTGAAGGACTTCATATCACCAGTATGGCCGGAACTTGGATGAGTGTGGTTCAAGGCTTTGGAGGAATGAGTTGGAAGGGAGATCAGGTGCATTTTTGGCCTAGAATTCCTTCAGAATGGCAGAGCTATAGCTTCACCCTTCGCTTCAGAGGAGCCAACGTTCGAGTAACAGCAAACAAAAAGGAAGTCGTGCTAGAACACCTAAGTGGATCTGCTGTAGAAATGCATGTATACGGTTCACATTTAAAATTAAGTCAAGGCTCAAAAGAGTGTTTGCCAAATCCGAATACATAATGAAAAAGTGGCTTGTTCTGCTCATTTTCCCAATGGCTTGCACATATTATGAAGCCTATGAGCCCGCCATTCACGGCTTGGGTTCACCCATTCAACTGGCACCAGAAAGAACAGCGGTTTGGCTAAGCGACTACTTTCCCAAAGAGTGGAAGGCCCTCGATAGTATTCAATGGCCCAATGGTTTGCAGTCGATGAATACAGATAGTGGAGTGGTTTGGCTGAACGGTATTCCATCCCACCGAATTAGCACAGCTCACTTTTACCAAAAAGGCATTCGATACGATATACCTGTTATTGCCTCAGCAAAAAAACCGGTGAAATGGATTGTCAATGGCCTAAATGTGGCCTCAGAAAAGGTAAACATCTTTGGCACTTTTAACGCTTGGAATAAAGAGGCGCTTAGTATGCAGAAAGAGGCAGAAGGCCAATATTCTGTTGTTTTATATCTTCAAGATGGAAGCTATGAATACAAGCTTTGGGCGGATGGATTGGAGTGGATAGACCCAAGCAATCCGGATTCTCTGTCGAACGGAATGGGTGGATATAATTCGGTTATCCGTATCGAAGTCGAAGGAGTAGCCCCAGAAATAGTCTACCCTATTAGTCATGGTAAAAACTTCGTCTCTCTAAGTGCACTGCCTGAAAATCAAGAAGTAGTGGCCTTTTGGGAGAATCATTTAATTGAAGCTAGACCGAGTTTTGAAGGAGGAAAAGTGGTGTACAATCTTCCTATTCCAAATCCTGCTTTTCGGGTGGGCAGGAGCCATATTCGCGTATATACTTCTCTGAACGGACAAATAGGCAATGACTTGCTAATTCCTCTAGAAAGAGGACAAGTAGTTGAGAAGGCAAGTGATTTAAATCGTTCAGATTGGCATACAGCACAGATGTATTTCTTAATGATAGATCGCTTTTCCAATGGAAATAAAGAGAACGATAGTCCTGTACAAGACTCAAGCATTCATCCAAAAGCCAATTATTATGGTGGAGATATTGCAGGCCTTATAAATCAGATGCAAGCGGGTTATTTTGATAGTCTTCATATGAACACCATTTGGATTTCCCCGATTTCTAAAAATCCGAAAGACGCATGGGGTCTTTGGGATAAAGGAGGCGTAAAGACCAAGTTTTCAGGCTATCATGGCTATTGGCCAATTTCTAATGTGGTTCCAGATACACGCTTCTCTACAGAGGAGGAATTGAACTATTTTCTAGAAAAGGCACATGAACGAAACAACAATGTTCTGCTTGACTACGTGGCCAACCATGTGCATCAAGATCACCCCATTTATAAAGAGCATCCAGAGTGGGCAACACCGCTGTACTTGCCAGATGGAAGCCTAAATACAGAGCGCTGGGATGATCACCGCCTTACAACCTGGTTCGATACATTTATGCCCACCTTGGATTTGAGAAAGCAGGAGATTGTAGATCCCATGACAGATTCTGCACTTGTTTGGGTCACGAAATTCGATTTCGATGGGTATAGACACGATGCCACAAAACACATTTCGGAGCGTTTCTGGAGAACGCTAACGGCCAAACTAAAAGACACACTTCCTGAAAAACACATTTATCAAATCGGAGAAACCTATGGTTCTCCAGAATTAATCGCCTCTTATTTGGGCACGGGAATGATGGATGCCCAATTTGATTTTAATGTATATGACGCCAGTGTAAGCGCCTTCTCTGGCGTGGAGCCGCCACAAGAGTCGTTGAGCCGATTAATGGACGTATTTAACAACAGTCTTAAATACTACGGGCACCATAATTTGATGGGATACATCAGCGGAAACCAAGATCGATCACGCTTTATTTCTATTGCTTCTGGTGATGTTCTATTGAGTGAAGATCAAAAGTTGAAGGGATGGACTCAGGAGGTTCCCTATCCGAATGATCAAGCATTTGATCGATTGGCATTGCTTCATGCCTTTAATTTTTCTATACCTGGCATTCCAGTAGTGTATTACGGAGATGAAATTGGATTGCACGGCGCAGGAGATCCAGACAATCGCAAAATGATGCGATTTGATGATTTATCTGAACCCGAGCGTGCACTCAAAGAAAAGCTGGCTAAATTGGCTAAGCTGCGCGCCAATCATCTGGCTATGACCTATGGCACAACGGAATTGCAGGTGATTGAAGGAGGATTACTGCTCATTAAGAGATCTTATTTTGACCAAAGCGTATACATTGTTTTAAATGTTACCGATCAAGAGAAAGAGGTCTCACTTCCAAAACAAGCGTTCAAGAATCACTTCTCAGGAAATTGGTCAATGGAAACCGGAATTTTGAATCTGCCCCCATTACAGTTTGAAATTTTAACTCTCAATTAATAGGACAATGAAGAAATTTGCACTCATGTCTCTTGCTGTAGCAATCATGGCTTGTGGACAGCAGCCAAAAACCGAAGCAGAAGAAGTAATGCTAGAAGAAAAAATCGAAAGCAGACATCCTGAATGGGTGAAATCAGCCAACATCTATGAGGTAAATATCCGTCAGTACAGTACAGAAGGTACTCTAGCCGCCTTCGAAGCGCATCTTCCTCGCTTAAAGGAAATGGGAGTAGATATTTTATGGTTCATGCCCATCCAACCAATAGGAGTTAAGAATAGAAAAATTGTGGGCGATGAAAATTTAGGAAGTTACTATAGTATAAGTGATTATACAGCCATCCACCCCGATTACGGAACCGAAGAAGAGTTTAAAGCCCTGGTAGAAAAAGCGCATTCTATGGGAATGCATGTGATTTTAGACTGGGTTGCCAACCACACGGCCTTTGATCATCATTGGACTGTAGAGCATCCAGAATTCTACTCTCATGATGCGAAAGGAAACATCAATGTAGCTCTAGATTTAGAAGGAAAGCCAACAGATTGGACCGATGTTGCCGATTTAGATTATTCGAATTCTGAGCTTCGTGAGGCCATGTTCCAAGAAATGGCTTGGTGGGTGAAAGAATTTAATATAGACGGATTTAGATGCGATGTTGCAGGATTTGTACCCAACGATTTTTGGGATGATTTGCGCCCGAAACTTGAAGAGATAAAGCCCATGTTTATGCTAGCTGAATGGGAAGATCCTGCCCATATGAAGCATGCTTTTAACATGAACTATGGATGGGAATACCATCATTTAATCAATGAAATTGCACAAGAGAAAGCCGGTGTGGAAATTTTAGACACCTATATGTCTAAAATAGATACGCTTTATTCTAAGGATGATATACGCATGTATTTCACCACCAATCACGATGAGAACTCTTGGAATGGAACCGTTTTCGAGCGCTTGGGCGATCAACATTTGAATATGTTTATTCTGAGCGCTACTCTTCCAGGTATGCCCTTGATTTACAGTGGACAAGAGGCAGGATTAAGCCATAGGCTGAGCTTTTTTGGTAAAGATGAAATCGATTGGTCAAGTAAAGAGTTGCTTCCCTTTTACACCAAAATGCTGGCCTTAAAGCATGAGAATAGCGCCCTTTGGAATGGAATCTGGGGTGGAGATTTTAAAAGAATAGACTGTGCAGAAGAAGGAATTTACTCTTTCTCTAGGCAAGCCAAAGGCAATGAAGTGATAGTCTACTTGAATTTAGGCGCTGAAGATCAAACGATTGACTTAAAGGCCTTCGCAAATTTGCAGGATTATACAGATCATCCTTTTGGAGACGGAGTTGCGGTGGTAGACGGAATACTGAGCCTTCCAGCCGCTAGTGCTTTTGTCTTAACAAAGTAGTCAAGTGTATACATGAAGCAAAAGCTATGTACGGCCTGTACATAGCTTTTGCTTTTTTCAATGCCCATAATTTACAATACGAATGAGATTTGCACTTATAGCCCACGATGGCAAAAAAGCGGAGATGGTGGCTTTTTTAAAAGATCATATAGAATTATTGCATCGCGCAGATATAGAATTGGTAGCTACAGGAACAACGGGAAAGCATGTCGAAAATGCTGGATTAAACGTGCATAGATACTTAAGTGGTCCGTTGGGAGGAGATGCACAGATTGCAACAGAGGTAGCTGAAGGCAGAATTCAAGCAGTTTTTTTCTTCCGTGACCCTTTAGACAAGCATCCGCACGAGCCTGATATTAATATGCTTATGAGACTTTGTGAT
>CALCFH010000476.1 GCA_937900215.1 uncultured Cryomorphaceae bacterium | reverse complement strand
AGATACCAAATATGAGTTTGGCAAGACGGCAGAAGGTGAGATACTTTTAATTGACGAAGTTCATACCCCGGATAGCTCGCGCTATTTCTATGCAGATGGATTTGAAGAAAGACAAGTGCGAGGCGAAAAGCAAGTTCAATTGAGCAAAGAGTTTGTTCGAGAATGGCTGATCGAAAATGCTTTCCAAGGCAAAGAAGGGCAGCAGGTTCCAGAAATGACAGATGCCATTGTTGAGTCTATCAGCAAGCGATACATTCAACTCTACGAGCAAATTACGGGAATGAAGTTCAATCCTTCAAAAGAAGAGGCAGAATCGCGTATTCAGTCCAATGTTGACGTATATTTGAACCACTACACAAATAAATAATGATGAAGAAAATTTTATTCTTATTCGTTCTATTGTCAACGACAATGGCCCAGGCGCAATTTCACATTGGTCTAAGAGCTGGAATGAATTTCTCTAATATGAAATTCTCTGACTTTTCAGACAATGCCTTTTTCTCAAACTTCGAAAACCAAGCAGGTAATATTGGTTACCATGCGGGCATTTACACCAAATTGTCATTGCTGGTTGTAGAAATTCAACCAGAGTTGCTCTTTACACGTATTTCAGGTTCATTTGAATCTACAGACCTTTCTGGAAAGACATTTACGAATGATGTTGGCATCAATAGACTGGATATTCCTGTACTCGGTATCATGAGAGTGGGGCCATTGCGCTTAGGTGGAGGACCTGTTTTTAGTTATCAAATCGGATCTGTCAATTCAGTCTTGGAAGACGGATTGGGTTCTTCTACTTGGGGACTTCAACTATTGGCTGGGGTGGAAATTCTAAAGATTCAAGTAGATGCGCGTTATGAATTTGGATTGTCAGATGCAACCAATTTCGTTAATGTGGATGGAAATAATGTAAATGTAGACAGCAGACCTTCTCAATTTATTGTGGCCTTGGCCTACAAACTGAACTAATCTCTCTCTGCAAACGTTCAACCAACGCAAGCTCCTAAGGCTTGCGTTTTTTTATTTAAAATATGAAGATTAAAGACAGCGTATTTATAGTTACCGGTGGTAGCTCCGGTATTGGAAAAGCTTTGGCGGCTCTATTGAAAGAAAAAGGTGGAAAAGTGGTGATCACAGGTCGTGATGCGCTTAAACTCGAAAAAGTTTCAAAAGAAATAGGAGTAGAAGGTCATCTTGCACACATGACTTCAGATGAAGATTTACAAAAGCTGGTAGATTCAGTGATGAATCAGTTTGGAAGGGTAGACTGCTTAATCAACAATGCAGGCATTGGCGAGTTTGCTCCAGTAGACGATTTAAACCGAGCGGCTTTCCAACGCATTTTTGAAACAAACGTTTTTGGTGCAGCCATCTTGACTTCTAAATTAATTCCTGCTTTTAAAAGTCAGAACTACGGCAATATCGTAAACATTGGATCCAGTGCTTCGGTGAAAGGATTTGCCAATGGCTCGGTCTATTCGGCTTCTAAATTTGCTCTGCGAGCCATGAGCGAATGTTGGAGAACCGAATTAAGACCACACAATATTCGCGTAATGCATGTAAATCCGAGTGAAGTTACTACTGCTTTTAATAAGGAGGATAGAATCGAGCGAGAAGAGAAAGACAACAAACTAAGGCCTTTTGATTTGGCCTTTAGTATTGTTACGGCCTTAGAGCTCGATGATCGAGCCTTTATTCCTGAATTTGGAGTCTGGGCAACCAATCCGTTTTAATGCAAAAAGGGGCCAAGGCCCCTTTTTTTATAATGCTATTCTCTGATTTTACAAACCGAGGTCTTTTAAGATTAAATCGATGTTCGATTGTAGCTCTGCCTTTTTCGAATCAATGGCTTCCAAAGATGAAACCTTCGATTTCAATCCAAAATAGAACTTAATCTTTGGCTCAGTACCACTCGGACGGGCGGTGATTTTACTTCCGCTCTCCGTAATAAACTGAAGTACATTGGAGCTAGGCAAATCAATCGCACTTTTCTTGCCACTCAATACATCCAATACACTTTGAGTTTTATAGTCGAAGATGCGTACTATTTTATCTCCTCCAAGAGAAACTGGCGGGTTGTCGCGTAGGTTTTTCATCATGGCTTGAATTTCGTCGGCACCCGACTTACCCTGCATGGTAATAGACTTCAATGTTTCATGATACAAGCCGTATTTGAGATACAATTTCTGCAGTTCATTGTAAAAGCTGCTGCCTTTGGCTTGAGCCCATGCGGCCACTTCTGCAATCATAACCGCACTGGCTACGGCGTCTTTATCTCTTACTGCATCTCCAATGAGATAGCCATAACTCTCTTCACCTCCAGCTATAAACTGAAGCTTGCCTTCTCTTTCTCGTATTAATTCGGCTATCCACTTAAAGCCCGTTAAGCAAATCGGGCATTCAACGCCGTAGTCTTTCGCCATTTGAGCCAATAGATCGGTGGTCACAATGGTCTCGGCAATGAATTGCTTTCCATCCAACTTACCCGCCTTTTTCCATTCTTCAAGCATATAATAAATGAGAACACTGGCCGTCTGATTGCCATTGAGCAAAACCATATTGTCCTTTTCATCCCGCACGGCAATACCCACACGATCGGCATCGGGATCGGTGCCAATAACCAAATCAGCGCCTTCCTCATTGGCTTGATTCACCGCCATTTCAAGGGCAGCGGCTTCTTCCGGATTGGGACTGTGAACCGTCGGGAAATTTCCGTCGGGAGCGGCTTGTGCTTCAACAACACTGAAGTGTTTAAACCCAACCCGTTCCATTGCTCGTTGCATTAAGGTAATGCCCGTGCCATGAATACTCGTGAAAACGGTCTTCAAGCTGTCTTTTCCAGCTGAACTGAGGGACAAAGAGCCAACCATATCCAAGTAGGCTTCATCCACCTCATTGCCTAACACCTTAATAAGTGCAGGATTGGAAGTGTACTTCACATCTTCCGGACGTGTTTTGCGAACCTCTGCAATTACATTATTGTCGTGTGGAGGAACCAATTGTCCGCCATCGGCCCAATACACTTTATATCCGTTGTATTCTTTTGGATTGTGAGATGCAGTAATCATTACCCCGCTATGGCAGTTCAAATGGCGAATGGCAAAGCTCAATAAGGGAGTAGGTCTGAGATCTTCAAAAAGAAAAGCCTGAATTCCATTGGCAGAAAATATATCCGCAGTCTGTAGGGCAAATTCTCTACTTTTCAATCGACTATCATGACTAATTACAACGCGAATGGGCTCATGAACAGATTGAAGTAAATACTGTGCAAGACCTTGCGTGGCCAATCCAAAGGTGTATTTGTTTACTCGATTGGTTCCCACTCCCATAATGCCACGCAATCCTCCAGTGCCAAAATCCAAATCGGTATAAAAGGCGTCTATCAATCCTTTCGGATCTTCATCGAGCATTCTTTGAACTTCTTTCTTAGTGTCTGCATCGTACGGACCATTCAGCCATTCACTTGCTTTCTTAACGATTAATGGATCTAATTGCATGATTACATTTTTAGGAATAAGCGAATGTAATAAGAAGAGACATTGAACCCGAAACTTTGGGTGAATTAATCTTTAGGCAATGGTTAGTATTTCCATAAAATTGCTATTCTGAGTTTTATTTTTTCTCGTTTGCTTAGATGATATTTGCCGAATGGAAACATTTGATTTGGTAGTAATTGGCGGTGGCATTGTTGGAATGGCCAGTGCATACAAATTCCAGAAGGAAAATCCAGATGCGCGCATTTTGGTTTTGGAAAAGGAAAAGGCACCCGCCTTGCACCAAACGGGAAGGAATTCAGGAGTTATTCACAGTGGAATATACTATAAGCCAGGATCTTTAAAGGCCACCACTTGTTTGGAGGGCTATTCTCAATTGATCGATTTCGCTCAAGAGAATAAGGTGAAGCATGAGATTTGTGGAAAGGTCATTGTGGCTACCAAAGAGTCTGAATTCGATAGTTTCGATCGCATTCTAGCAAGAGGGGCAGAAAACGGACTGCAAGGCATTCGTGCTATCAGCACTCAGGAGTTAAAGGAAATAGAACCTTATGCCGATGGTCTTAAGGCTATCTTTGTTCCACATACGGGTATCATCGATTATCCAGAAATGACCCGCAAAATGGGGGAGAGGGTTCTTCAAATTCAGCCTAAGAGTCAAATTCGCTATTCAGAGGCGGTAACCGATGTTCATTTCCAAAACAACCAACTTGAGCTGCATACGGCAAAATCAAAATTTGCTGCCAAGCACTTAATCAGTTGCGCGGGCTTGCAATCCGATCGCTTAGCGCGTTTAGATGGATTGAATCCGCAAATACGAATTGTTCCGTTTAGAGGCGATTACTATGAATTGGCAGAGCACGCTTGGAAAAAAGTGAAACACCTTATTTATCCGGTTCCTGATCCGAATTTTCCTTTCTTAGGCGTACACTTTACTAGAATGGTGCATGGGGGTGCTGAATGTGGACCGAATGCGGTATTCAGCTTTGCACGAGAAGGATATGAAAAAACTGATTTCAATTTAAAGGATACAAGTGAGTCGCTGGGATTTCCAGGCACTTGGAAGTTGTTTGCAAAACATTGGCGCTATGGATTGGGCGAATACGAACGCGCCTTTTCGAAAAAGAAATTCTTAAAAGCACTTCAAGTTTTAATGCCCTCTTTAGAAATGACAGATCTGATAGAAGGCCGATCTGGAATTCGCGCCCAAGCATTAGACAAAAGCGGAAATTTGGTAGATGATTTTGTGATTCAGGCCGGCGAAAGATCGGTTCATATTTTAAATGCTCCAAGTCCGGCCGCAACGGCCTGCTTGGCCATCGCAGATAGGGTGTTGGCAGAATTAAAAAAGCAATATTCATCGTAAAAACGCAATGCATTGCTTCTTTACCTTTATGCCATCAGATTAAATATATTTAGCCCCTTATATAATGAGCAATCATGGGCTATACTTTTTATCTGGCTTTTCGCAAGAGAATTTTTCTTTGTTTTCTTTTTTCTGGAATGACTTCGTTTTGCTTTTCGCAAACTGTATTAGAGGCAAACGGACTCGGGAATACCTATGAATTAATCAATTCTATTCTTGCTCCTGGATACAATGCAGTGGAAGTTCCAGACTGCAATCACGTCAACTTTGGTAGACATATAGATGAAGTATTTGATACGGTTTTAAATAAAAACGTTTTCCGATTTACTATCCACGCCACTCCAGACAATGATCGTTGTGCGAATTTTGATCGTCAGCGAAATGAAATCAAAACCTATAATCAATCGCCAGATAGCCTCAAGGCCGTGCGGTTTGAAAAGGTAATGTATAAATGGAAATTCAAGCTAGATGCTGCTTTTCAACCTTCCAGTTCCTTTACGCACATTCATCAGATTAAGGCTGTGGGCGGACCTGAAGAATCCATGCCACTTTTTACACTTACTGCACGAAAAGGCAATCCTGATAAACTTGAGTTGCGCTATGCCAGTGCTTTAGTACAATTTACTTTACAGCAAATGGATCTAGCTCCTTTTAAAGGCGAATGG
>CALCFH010000475.1 GCA_937900215.1 uncultured Cryomorphaceae bacterium | reverse complement strand
CGATTAGGCGGAGGGGGCTGCAATGACTGCCATCACGCCCCAGCCTTTACTTTAGATGGAATTGTTAAGAGCAATGGATTGGATGCCAACGAAACAAGGATTTTCAAATCCCCCTCTTTAAGTAATATAGCAGTGGCAGGCGGATATATGCACGATGGTAGATTCGCCACTCTTGAAGAAGTCCTAGAGCATTATAATACAGGTGTTTTAATGGGGCCCGCCTTAGATCCTTTACTCATAGCACCAAACAATACACCTCTTCAGCTTAATTTAACAAATAGGGATAAGCAAGATTTGATTGCCTTTTTGAAAACTCTCACAGATAACAAAAGTCTAAGTGATCCAAAGTATTCTAACCCTTTCTTATGATAGTCTTTAGATCTTGTTACTCTGTACTCTAAAACTGGGCGCTACATAATCTTTTGGTAGATAGTTTGCTGGAATGGTAGTATTGTTTCCATCTCTAGCAGCACGATAATGAGGGGACAGAATTTCTATGCCGGCAGAATTAAAGCTGTCTTGGATGTTTTGATGGAGATCAGAGTAAATCCCTGCTTGTTTATTTGGACTCTGAGTAGTGGCATTGAGCTCGTATGAAACATAGAAGTCATCTAAGCTTGTTTGCAGCACAAAAGGTTTAGGTTCCTTTACAATGAGATTCGTGCTATCCGCTGCCTTTATAAGTGCTTCATGAACTTCTTTCCATGGCACATCATAGCCAATGGTAACCGTAGTGTGAAGAATAAGTCCATTTTCTGTGGCTTCGATGCTGTAATTCACAGTATGACTGTTCATTACGGTTGAATTGGGAATAGAAACAATCTCGTTTTTTGGTGTTCTGATACGGGTTACCAAGAGCGATTTTTCTATAACATCGCCCACTATTTCTCCAATTTTTACACGGTCGCCAATAGAAAATAGTCGCATATACGTAAGCACCAAGCCAGCGATGATATTAGAAAGCGAACCTGCTGATCCAAAAGTAAATAGAAAGCCAAGGAAAACCGAAACACCTCTAAATACAGGAGACTCACTACCCGGTAAATAAGGGAAAATTACGACGAGCATAAACGACAAGGTAATGAGTCGGACGATTTGAAAAGTAGATCCCGCCCATTCAGGGTAAAAGCCTGGGATTTGCAAGTTTCCTTTTTCAATTTCAACTTTCAGAAACTTTATTCCTCTGAGAACATAATAGAAAACAACTACGATAACAGCAATGGTAAAGAGATTAGGCATATAATTCCATATTGCCAATCCTATTCTTTTAACCGGACCAAGCACATAATCTACAAGCGTAGAAGCTAGATTCTTCGTCCATGGAAAAATGCCGAACAAAAGAGGCAAAGAAATATAGACTAACAGGAGATTGATGAACCAATTCATAATTCGATTCAATCTCAATAAAAGTCGAATCTGCTGTTTAGAATCAAACAGTGTGAAATTGTTAAAATGAATCCCACGAATCAGCTTACCCTCCTGATTTTCAATCTTAATCGAAGTCCATTTGAATAATTTATTTATATACTTAATGGCAAAGATTAAAACTAGAATAACTAGAATGGCCAGACCAATTTCCTTGAGAATAACCACAACATTCCATTGTCTGGCGTATGCATTCAACTCAAGCTCAAAGCTATTCTTGAGTGCAAGAGCTAGTTCTTCTTTGGATGTGTTCATCCAAATCGCATCATTCTCAGAAATTCCAATCAGAATAACTCCTTCAAAAACTAGGTCAACAGTAGATTCAGCTTCGAGAATACTCAGACTATCTGCCTAAAACTTCCATTTCTTAGAAAGTGTATCAACCGTGAAGAGATAGCCGCAGCACGTTCAAATGCTGAGAAGCTACCCAAACGACTATAGATTATGCAAAGAGTATCTTGAACTAATCCGGGCACAACAGAGCCTTTCACAAAATTTCTCAGTGAATCTATTTCTGTTTTCTTCCTTTGAATTCTAAGTACTTCCCTATCAGATAGACCTTGTAATTCGCGGAGTAATTCTTCCTTTTTTACGTTGTCTGTAGTTCGTAAGGAAGCCAACTCCACCTCTAAATTCATTCTTCTTAAAGAGTCAGACGTTCTCAAAGAATCTAAGGTGCTCAACCTTTTCTGATAGGTCAAGAGCGCCAATTCTCTAGCGGAGTCCGAAAGTACACTTTGAGTAGTATCTAAAGGGGCATTCTGAGCCTTAAGACTCGAAGAAAACAAGAAGAAACTCAGAACCAAGAAGATCTTAGCCATGAAAATATTGGTTTTTAGCATTTATTCTGGAAATAAATATTTAGTCTGTTAGGCTTTCAAAAAGCAACAAACAAACAGTCTGATTATCAATAAGTCGCATCTTATGTTCATTGGCAATACCTGCTTCAATCCACAAGGCATTGCCCAATTTAAAATGTACTATCTCATCTCTAAAGTGCAAATTCATTTGACCCGAGAGAACATATCCAATATGACCTTTAGAGCACCAGTTCTCTTCAAAAAAGCCAGAAGAAAACTCCACCAATCTCAATTTCTGGTTGTTTTGTACTATGCACTTTTCTGTAACTCCCTCCGCAATAAGTTCCCAGTCAATTGAGTCAAATTCAACTAGATATTTAGAGTGATTCATACTAAATAAACTGAAAAGCCTTCAAGATCATGAAGTACTTCAATATGCTCCCTAAGGGTGGTAGACAACTCCATTCCAGAGACATCTGCACGCACAGGGAATAAATTGTGTTCGCGGTTAACCAATACAACGGTAAAAAGACTCTTGATGGAAGATTGAAGAAATCCGCTTATGCCGTGGAGCAAGGTTTTACCCGTATTCAAGACATCATCTACCACAAAAACAACTTTCTCATTACAAAGAGCGACCTCTTTATCTAGCTTTAAATCAGAGTGAATAAGATTTTTTTTATTCATGCTTATAGACATGAGATGCACATGAACGGTAGAAATAGCTTCTATTCTTGTAGCGAGTACTTCCGCCAATTGATAGCCCTGAGGGGCAATTCCGGCCAATACTATAACCTCTTCCCCACTACACCTTTCTAAAATCTGCCAAGCCATTCTTTCGAGCTTGACTTTTACTTTAGCGGGTTCTAAAATAAGTGTTTTGCTATCCATTTTTTCTACTTTCTAATGAGCAAAGCTACGTTCTCTATATGAGCAGTATGAGGAAACATATCTACAGGTTTAATTTTTACAATTCTGTATTGATCGCTCATTAAAGATAAATCACGGGCTTGGGTAGCAGAGTTGCAGCTAACATAAATCACTTTCAACGCATTGATTTTCAGTATTTGTTGAACCACATCTGGGTGCATACCTTCTCTTGGAGGATCTGTGACTATAAC
>CALCFH010000474.1 GCA_937900215.1 uncultured Cryomorphaceae bacterium | reverse complement strand
AGTTACAGACGTACAAAAAGTTCAAAGACCAGATTACACTGAGTGAATCGGTTTACGAAACGGCTTATTCCGATTGGGCTCTATGCATCCTACTCAAAACCAAACTCTGGCGTTCACAGCTTCTCAAAAATAGTGTCCACGTCTTTGGCTCTCCACTGCTTCACCATTCCATCGAGCCTAAAAGATTTCTGCAGCTGTTTTTAGTCATGCTTCGGACCTTCTCGCAGCCATTCACGCTAGTTCGTATATTTAGACACTCCATCTTGAAACTACGCTCAGTCTAGAGGAGATTTGCATACAAACAAGGCAAACAGAGTGCCTTTTGATTCGGAGAAAATAGAGGGTGAAAAGACAGCTACCAAGTTGGTCCTCATCCCGTGTGAAAAAAAAAGCAAAAATGAAAGCAGCTGTAAGCCTTAAAGCAGGAAAGCCTGAGGTCATACAAATTCAAGAGGTAGCCATTCCAGAGGTTCAAATGGGTTGGGTGCTCATAAAAGTGAAAGCGTTCGGCCTCAATCGATCTGAACTTTTTACCAGGCAGGGAGATTCTCCCGGTGTTGTATTCCCCATAATCCAAGGGATTGAATGTGTTGGAATCGTAGAAGAAGACCCATCCAACACCTATATAAAAGGACAACAAATAGCGGCTATAATGGGCGGGATGGGACGTTTCTTTAATGGCGGCTATGCCGAGTATACTCTAGCACCCTTAGAAATTCTCTTTCCTTTTAAAAGTGAGTTAGATTGGGCAGTTCTTGGCGCTTTGCCAGAAATGTTTCAAACTGCATACGGCTCGCTCAATCAAGCCTTGGAAATTCAAAAGAACGAAACATTACTCATTCGAGCTGGCACCTCTTCCATTGGAATGATGGCCTGTCAACTTGCAAAGGCAAAAGGATTGACAGTCCTTGCAACCACCCGTAATCCAGCCAAGACCCAAGCATTGCTCGACAATGGAGCCGACCATGTTATCATCGACAATGGAACGGTACAAGATCAGCTAAGGGCAATCTACCCAATGGGTGTCAACAAGGTGCTTGAGTTAATCGGAACCCGAACTTTAAAAGATTCTCTAAAATGCATTGCTCTCAGAGGAATGGTCTGCATGACTGGAATATTGGGGAGTGAATGGACCATGAATGAATTCACCCCTATGGGCGATATTCCCTCTTTAGGCAGGCTCACTGTGTATATGGGAGAATCAACTAATCTCTCCAAAGAATTGCTTCAAGAATGCATTGATGAAGTAGAAAAGGGAAGTGTAAAACTGAATATCGACAAAGTCTTTCGATTGGATGAAGTTGCCATAGCACATGGCTATATGGAGGACAATAAAGCAAAAGGTAAAATTGTAGTTCTGATATAAAAGAAATGAAAGCCTACCCTACTCTAGCTTTACTTTTAGCCTTTCTCTTCACAAGCACACATCTTTATTCTCAAGAGGCTAGGGTTATTGGCTATTTACCGAGCTATCGCTTCGGACTGAGCAATCAAATAGAATACTGTAAACTCACCCATTTAAATCTCGCCTTTGCCAATCCAGATAGCAATGGCAGTATTCTCATTCCACCTATCGGTTCTGTGCTAGCCGATGCCTTAAGTAACAATCCCGATATCATAATTATGGTTTCGTTGGCTGGAGGTGTTTTAACACCTCAGCAAGCCAGTAATTGGTCTAACCTAATTGACAATCCGGCCAATAGACCTTCCTTCATTGCAAACATTGTGAACTATGTTCTCGCCCACAACTTGGATGGAGTGGATGTTGATTTAGAATGGAATCATGTAACCATTGGCTACAGCGATTTTGTAATTGAGCTTAAGGCCGCTTTGGCTAGCCATGGAAAAGCAATGACCGCCGCATTCCCAAATGCCACCCTTTTTTCAAACATCAGTCCCGCCGCCCTAGCTGCCTTTGATTTTATAAACATCATGGCCTATGACGCAACAGGGCCATGGGCTCCCTCCTCCCCGGGTCAACACAGCTCCTTTAGTTTTGCTCAAGACGGAATAAACTTCTGGAAAAACAATGTGGGAATAGATTCAAACAGACTAAACCTAGGTTTGCCGTTTTATGGCTATGAATTCGTTAATTCGTCTACGGTGAATGGCGTTTCTTATGGGCAAATGGTTAGTACAAACACGAGCTATGCCGATTTAGACAGGGTTGGTAATACGTATTACAATGGAAGACCAACCATTCAATCGAAAGTGATTCTAGCCAACAATGAATGCGGTGGCATTTTCATTTGGGAACTAGGTCAAGATGCATTCAATGCTTACTCTTTGCTCACCGCAGTGCACAATCAGTACACCGCGCTTGGAGTGCGAACCAGCGCTTTGTGTGGAAATGAGATTGTTTTATCCAATACCTCCCCTGAGACCATTGAGGCCACAGTTGTTTTCCCTAATCCTTCTAGCCATTATTTAAGGCTTTCGAATCTTAAGAATGCAGAGGTTTATAAAATATACAGTGCCTCGGGGCAACTCGTAGCAGAAGGAACGGTCGTCGATGAAAATCGAATTGACATCCAATCTCTCTTTCAAGGACTATATCTCTTGCGTCTAGAGAATGGCGTTTGCCTTCGATTTCTGAAAATTTAATGCGTTAGAAACGGGGGCTGATCTATTTACGAAACCAATCTACTCACAGCAATTCACTCCTTTCCTACCGTCCTAGCCCTGTGCCTAAAACACA
>CALCFH010000473.1 GCA_937900215.1 uncultured Cryomorphaceae bacterium | reverse complement strand
CCTGAAACTTCAACAGCCTTGAATTCATACTATGTAAAAGGACGTACTCAATTGAGAAAGATTGTGTTCGATACTGAGGAGCGAAACGAAGAGCTAAAACAAAATCAGGTAGATGTTAGCTTACCGGAAGAGGTTGAGATAAAAAAGCGCTTGGCTGAGGTGATTGTAATACCAGAACCCAGGTCAAGACCGCCAGGAGATTTTGACTTATTAGACTATCAATTCCATCCGATTTTAACGGATGGTAGAAGGATTAAGAAGAAACCATCTATTAATACCGACCCCACTATTCCTGCGCAAGAAATCGCTTTTCCAGCAATACGAACAAACAAAGACAGCTTGTTTATTCCAAACCAGCGGAATTATTTCTTGAGTTTTTACCAAGATGAGTTCACAACTCAAATTGACAATATTTTTTCTAACCCTCAATATCAGCCGTTTACAGGAACACCTTCTCCAGGCTTACTCAATGCAGGCTTCAATATGCTCTTTAAATTAGGAGTAGTTGATTTATTCAACAACTATAAGCTGACGGGCGGTATGAGAACCGATTTTCAACCCATAGCCGGATTGAGCTTGAGTCCGAATTCTGAGTTTTTCATCGGACTCTCAGACCAAAGCAAGAGAATCAACCAAGCTTTAATGCTGTATCGCAGAAGTAGGTATGGAGAAGGAAACAGTCCGTCAGGAATTCCTGCATTATTAAGAGTGTTAACCCACGAAGCTACCTATACAGCTACCTATCCTTTTAGTCCGGTTAGCTCTGTTGTTGGAACAGTTGGGTATAGACATGACAGGCAACTCGTTCTGAGTACAGACGGATTTAATTTAACGGAACCAGCTATTAATAAAGACTTTGGAATATTTCGATTTGCGTATGTCTACGATAATACTAGACATCTAGGATTGAATTTGTACGAAGGATTGCGTTATAAAGTATTCACAGAATACTATAAAGATTTAACTCGTCCGAATACAGGAATGCATACATTGGGTCTAGATCTTCGTCATTATTTGCCCTTGCATAGAACCATAATATGGGCCAATAGATTGGCCTACGGAACGAGTTTTGGTCCGCAAAAACTCATTCACTTTATGGGAGGGGTTGACAATGAGTTCAGTCCTAATTTTGATCGTTCTACGCCCATTGCTCAAGATGAGAATTATATCTTCCAGACCGTTGTAACCAATATGCGTGGATTTTTCCAGAATGCAAGGAATGGAAATAGCTTTATGGCTATCAATAGTGAGGTGCGCGTTCCTGTTTTCAAGTATCTGCTAAATAGACCTATACGAAACGATTTTGTGGCCAACTTCCAGTTTATTGTATTTGGAGATGTGGGCACGGCCTGGAATGGCGATAGTCCGTGGTCTGAAGAGAATGCGCTGAATACACTTACAATTAGCAAACCACCGAGTTTGAGCATAATCATCGACAGGCAGAAAGACCCTATTCTTTATGGAACTGGCTTTGGACTGCGTACGCGTTTGTTGGGTTATTTTGTTAGAGCCGACTGGGCTTGGGGAATAGAAGATGGCAATGTGCTTCCGAGAGTGTTTTATTTCTCATTAAGCACTGACTTTTAGAAAATCGATTCGCCTAAAAAGTAGAATTCTAGCCTTTTTATATGATTGAGCTCTTGTTCGGGAAAGTCTTTTTTAGTTGGATGCTATTCTATTTCTTCCATAGTTTCTTGCTCTATCCTTCTGTTCGATCTGCCATAATAAGAAGAATGAAGTGGAGTCAGCAAGGCTATCGCATCTTTTTCAACCTGTTTTCTGGTTTAAGCATGCTCCTAGTGTTGGCCTTGCAATTTAGACATCAAGCAGCTCAAGTAGTTGCCATTCCAATGTTGCTTAAAGCAGTGGCGCTTATTCTCATGTTGTTTTCAGTGTATATGCTGAAACAGAGTTTCAAGAATTATCGCTTATCCGTATTTATTGGCATCGAAAGAGAAACTCAAATGGATTTTTCCATCACGGGCTTAAATGCTTATATGCGGCATCCTTTGTACTTTTTTAGTCTGATGGCTTTCTTATCCCTTGTAATTGTAATTTCTTCTTCAGACAGTGTACAGATGTTTA
>CALCFH010000472.1 GCA_937900215.1 uncultured Cryomorphaceae bacterium | reverse complement strand
TTTTCCCACCATACCTGAGGCTCCGGTAATGAGTATTCTCATTTTCTGCGAATTGGAGTATGGATATCCAAGCGAGATTTCTCATCCAACTGAGTAATGCGCACTTTTTTGGTTTTCAGCTTGCTGTTATTCAACTTCTGACTTAGGGCAAATGCCTTACGTCTGGGTACAGCCACATAGGCTACATCTTGTTTTAATTCTATCAAACCAATATCATCTGAATCCAGTTCACCTTGCTTGATAAATAAGCCAGCAATGTCTCCTTTTGAAATTTTATCTTTTCTACCACCTGTAATCAGAAGGGTAGACCATTCTGTTTGTTTTGGGATAGCCGCCGGTTGAAGTTCAATAAATTCTGGAAAACCCACGTATTCAGGAAGGGCTTTTGCTTGATTTTTAAGAATAAACGCCGTTCCATCTTGGTGCATACGTGCGGTCCTTCCGTTTCTGTGCACAAATTCTTCGGGTTTTAACGGGAGTTGAAAATGCACTATAAAGCGCATTTCAGGCACATCTATTCCTCTAGAAGCTAAGTCGGTGGCAAGAAGTAAGCGATGTGTACCATTTCTAAATTGAAGCAAAGCTGTTTCACGATCAGATTGTTCCATTCCACCAAAGAAACAAGCGTGCTGCATTTTCTTTGAATGGAGGAAGGCACTTAAATCTATTAGGCTATCTTTCAAATTACAGAAGACAATTCCATTGTCAGCGCCTTGTGAGCAAAGCAATTGAAATAGCACTTCCATTTTATTCTCAATGGAAGATTCAATGACTTTTACCTTTAACTGACTTTTCTGCTCATTCTTAAAGCGAACCGAGTCCAATGATTTCAGGCTAAGAAATTTTGGATATTCTTTTGCCTCCGTAGCAGAGGTTAATATTTTTTTATTTAACTGTTCAAGGGCCAATACAATTTCGGCCATTTCTTTTTCAAAACCCACTTCAAGCGATTTATCATATTCGTCTAGAATCAAGGTTTTAATGTGATCTGTTGAAATTTGTTCTCTTCTCAAGTGATCGGCTACTCTTCCTGGCGTGCCAATTAATACCGCTGGTGGATGCTTGAGGTCTGATTTGTCTTTCGACATAGCTCTTCCACCGTAGACAGCATTGATTTTTAGTCCTGTTCCCATTTGCTTGAAAACTTGTTCAATTTGCAGAGCAAGTTCTCGAGAAGGCACCAGAATAAGGGCTTGGGTTTGCTCTAATTTGGCATCTATAATATCAATCAGTGGCAGAAGAAACGCCAAGGTTTTACCAGAACCCGTTGGCGAGATCAGTATGGTTTCTGGCTTTTCTCTAATGGTTTCAATGGCCTCTAACTGCATCGAATTCAAAGACTCGATGCCTAATTTAGATAGGTACAGCTTAAACTGGGAATTCACTTCACTCATGCCGCGAAGTTATCCCTTTTCCGTCTTGTTAAGCTGCTTTACTGAACCATTGGATGCGGTTGTAAATTAATCCAGTATAGCGGGCAAAAGGCTGCTTCGCACTTCCCCGAAACCTATTCGAATACCATTTTTTTCTGAATGTGCTTTCATAATTACCGTATCCCCATCCAATAAAAACGTACGGGTGCTTCCATCAGACAATGTGATGGGTTTGGTTCCTTTCCAAGCCAGCTCTAGCATAGAACCGAAGCTGTTTTCAGTAGGACCTGAAATGGTTCCGCTGGCCATGAGATCTCCACTATTGATATTGCAGCCATTCAC
>CALCFH010000471.1 GCA_937900215.1 uncultured Cryomorphaceae bacterium | reverse complement strand
CTATGGCGTTGCCATGTTGCAGCATATAAAATTTCAGGATTCGTTGGATGGATGGCCAGATCGGTAGCACCTGTCCATTCATTTACCAGTAACACATTTTGCCAAGTTTTACCTCCGTCTATAGATTTAAAAACGCCTCTTTCTCCACCGCTATTCCACAAAGGACCTTGAACCGCAACCCAAATAATGTCTGAATTGGTAGGATGGATTAGGATTTTAGAAATGTGTTCAGAATTTTTAAGACCCATGGATTTCCATGACTTACCATCGTCATCCGACTTGTAAATCCCATCGCCAAAACCCACATGTCTTCCACCTACATTTTCACCCGTACCTAGCCATATAGTAGAAGTCTGAGATGGATCAATGGTGATACAGCCTGTGGAATACACCTTTTCATTATCAAAAATAGTCTGCCAGGTGGTTCCCGAATTTTCTGTTTTCCAAACGCCTCCTGAGCCCACCGCAACATACCAAGTATTTGGTTTTGAAGGATGAATGGCTATATCTGCAATTCGTCCTGCCATGAGTGCCGGACCTATGCTTCTAAAATTAAGGCCCTTAAAAGTAGATTCAGTAAAGAGGGTATCTTGTGTTTTCTGCGCCTGAACAGGTTGCACCAGGCCAGCACAAAACAGACCCGTTAGAATTCCTTTAAGGAGTGATTGAGCTCTCAACATAAGGTAGTTTTTAATAGAACTTGAAGGTTTAAAGCACA
Organism: uncultured Cryomorphaceae bacterium; assembly: GCA_937900215.1. GTDB lineage: Bacteria > Bacteroidota > Bacteroidia > Flavobacteriales > Schleiferiaceae > RFXV01. Next base: position 6,986 of record CALCFH010000471.1, on the reverse strand, counting down.
CTTTAGTTTTGTTTTTAAACTTCTTTGAAATGCTGCTTTGAAAAGGGAATGTACATCAAATGAACTCACTTTGACAACGACCTAATGGGTTAGATGAAAAATTTGATTTGACGAAGGCTAGAACAAATTCTGAAGGGCTTGATGGATTTTTCAGTTCATCCTTTCACTTTATGCTTTTCAAGTCATGGGTATAGGCTAAGCTCAACCTTTAAATGCGACATTACTATTTGCCATTCTTTTTGGCTCTGTTTCGGTTGGATGTATTTTGGGTATCTAAGGTTTATGAATTCAATAGATTTACATAAATATTTGATAGTTAGCATTTTAATTTTGTTTTAACTTCAATCAGAATAAAGTATTTCCTATCCATTCAAAAGGAAATAGGGAGTTTGGAAGGCCAATGTTCTATTTAAAACGGAGCTCGAAGACTTGTTTGTTGACAGCAAAGGATACGTCTCAAGCTTCAAAGGAAGCTCAACAGGGCTTGAAGGAAGCAGAACGGAGGGTGTTCATTATAGATCAATCCGTGAAGCTTGACTGCAAGAGAGGTACAACTTCTCCCGACGGAAAGGGAGATTTTACAATGGAATGCACACACTATTCAACACCATAGGAAAGACTATGGCCGCAGAAAGTCGCACTTTAGGGCGCGATAAGAATGTCTAGTCTGCGCAAGGTCGCACTATCTTATACCATAAGAAAGGCTATAGCTGCGGTAAGCCTCACTATCTAACAACCTAAGACAGATCATCGCACGGCAAAGACTCACTTAACAGCAAGACACGAAAGAACAAGCCCGAGGAAAGACAGGCTTTATAGTTCGGTAACGAAGAACACTTTGCAGGAAGGACAGACTATAGCTACTCAATAAACCACCATTCAGTACAGACCAAACGACTATGTAACATATAATGGTCGACCATAGAGTGTTAAAAGGATGAATATTCCCTCCTTTCATTCTTTTTTATGAAGACTATATCCAATGAGATCGAAGGGCACTCTAAGCTTTGAATCTGACTAAAATAGCAGAGTTCAACGAAAAATGGAAAAGACAAAAAGAGGTTTGATTTGTTCCAGAAAGTGTATTGAATCTAATTTGCAAACGCCCTTTGCACAAAAAAGAAGTAGCCTTTTCAACCTATACTCCTAAACTTTTTAAAGAGCTATGAATAAATTGTTAGAGAATTATTGATAGTACATTTTCTCTATTGATCTTTTTTATTCAACTTGTGCCTTCATAAAAAATCAATAAACATGGCAACATTTTTTGTTAAGCAAAGAGCCGATGAGCAGTGGCAGTTCAATTTAAAAGCAGACGATGGAAGTACGCTTCTTTTAAGTGAAGGCTATACTACCAAATCGGCTTGTATGAACGGAGTTGAATCGGTAATCAAGAATTCGGTTTCAGAGGGAAGGTACGATAAGGCTAAGAATAAAGGCGGAAAATGGTACTTCAATTTGAAAGCCGGAAATGGACAAATCATTGGAACCAGCCCTGCTTTTGCAGATGAGTCTGCGTGCGATGAAGCCATGGCTTCAGTAATGTCTCAAGCGGGAGATGCTCCGGTAGAGGAATAGCGTTTTATGGTCTGTTATTGGAGAATAATCACGCTTCCGTACTCTTCTAGATCGGAGGATCGAAAGACCCAATAATATACACCTTGGTAAGAGAATTCATCTCTCAGACTCCCATCCCAGAATTCTTCAAATGGGCGATTGGTTTGAAAGATGAGTTCTCCCCATCGGTTAAAAATGCTAAAAACGCCATCTTCAAGACATTGATCTCCAGCTACGATTAAGACTTCATTTCTCTTATCGCCATTGGGGGTAAATGCATTGGGTATATACAACCTTCGAACGATTTGCTCTATATACAATGTAGTATCCGTAATAAACCCACTACCGCAAACCGTATCAAAAATGGCCACTTTTATGGTGTAGAAACCATCGTTTGGGAATTCATGAAAATGCCTAATCGGTGCTTGAGAGGAGTCCCCATCTCCATAATCCCAAAATATTTTTGCTGAGTCGCTCACGTTGAGCAACTCCAGTAAAACCCCCGGATTTTTACAGCTAGGCTCATTTACTTTAACCATAGGGTTGAATAGAAGAGGTTCAAGGAGAATGCGTTGAGAGGATGTATCCACCGTGTTACAGACAGAATCGCGCGCGGTTAAGGTAACTTTGAAAGTCCCAAATTGCCCGTAAATATGCGCAGGTTGAAAGCCCCTAGTGCTTGTTCCATCCCCAAAGTCCCAAAGAAAATCGTTGGCATTTAAGCTGTTGTTTACAAACTGAACGGGCCAATCTGGATTGCATGACACTGCTAAAGGCTCAAATTGGCTAATGCTTTTAGAACCGAGAGTATGGGTAAAACTCAGAAAAGCAGAATCGGTGAGATTGCAAAGAGTATCTTCTACGATTAATCGAATTCGATAGGTTCCTAAAGTATCATACTGCGCTATAGCATTTTCATCATTCGATGTTTGTCCATTCCCAAAATCCCAAAAAAAGCGATTGGCATTTATGCTTGAATTCAGAAAGCGCATGTTTATGGTATCGCAGATGGTATCGCTCTGAAAGGCAATGTCTATTAGCGCATCTGCAGAAAGACTGAAGTCGAAATCTATTTTTATAAGTCCTAAATTACAATTAGAGCTTAAGCTGTTAGGGCCATAAACACCGGGAGTAGTGGGGAAGGTTTGTTGTCCGCATCCAGCACAAACGGCTTGGTATATGGTACCATCTGGACTAAACCTACTGGTTCCGGCATCTACGTGTTCATTCGCTTCTCCTCCATAATAAGAACCGAAAAGCAAATTAGTGGCATTGGGAGTTAAGGCCATAAAATAGAAATCGCTTCCATCAGATACATCTTTAAATGCATCGGGTGTAATGGGCATACCATCCATAAGACCCAAGTTATTGCTATTGGTAACTCCGCCCCATCCACTTAGGTAAATGTTTAAGCAATCGTCTACCAGAAAAGCAGTGGGAGACATATTAGGAACAGTTGCGCCATTTCCAATAACGGTGCTCCAATTTAGGGTTTGCAGATTGCCACTGTATTGCTGAATAAACTGACCTCCTGGAGCCTGGCTAAATACTCCTGGGCTAATGGGCATGCTTCCAAAAGTTTGACCGAAAACATACACACGATTATTGCGGTCAGATTCTACTAAATACACTTGGTCTCTTTCGTTCGAACCAATGTAAGTTGCCGATAAAAAAGCACCTGTAGTTATATTCATACGAAGAATATATCCATCTGAATTGCCAGCCAAGGCGGTCTGATGGCTATTGGCCGAAACCCTCAAATTAGAACTTCGAGTTCCACCCACAACAAAGAGCTCACCCAGATCGGATATTTCCAATGCGTAGGCACAATCAGAAACTCCTCCTCCATAATAGGTACTCCACATAACACCACTTAGGTCGGAATAAAATTTGGCGATTATGGCATCTGACCATCCACCAAAAGAAGATTGAAAAGCATTGTTGTGCACAATATTGCTCGATTGAGTAACACTCGCAATAATGATTTCATTGTTGGGCCCTACTTGCACGCCCCCCCTAAACTCATCGGCATAATTTACAGCCATTTCTGAGTTTAGTCCATCGTTTAAACTCCCACCGTAATAGGTAGAAGCCAGCAATTGCGAGCCATCCGGCGAGAGTTTGGAAATGATAATATCCGTTCCGCCAGTGAAATTTCCTGGAATATAGGTTTGTCCACCACCGAAAGTAGATTGATAGGCGTTGGCAGTAACAGGGAAATCAAGTGAACCCGAAATACCTAGAATAACCAAATTACCCTGCTGATCTTCTATCAGAGAATGCGGTTGATCTTTCAGGGTGCCACCCAAGTAGGTGGCATAAATTAGATTACTTCCATCTGCAGATAATTTAGAAATCGCAATATCGGTAGCACTGCCGCTCATGGAGGTTTGATAGGCGCCTATAGTGGTTGGATAGCCTATACCAAATGCAATTCCTCCTCCATAGACTTCTCCAGTAGAAGAGTAGGTAGCTGTAAATCCCCAATTATCGGCCTGAGAGCCCGAGAAAGTGGAGAAAACCAAAATAGGATCAATAGTAGTTGGTTTGGATGGATTTAATGCTTTGGAGGCAAATCCAACCGTATCACCTGAAAGAGTATAGTTTACCTCAATTTCGTTTTCTTTCGTTTCCTCACCCTGCCACGATTTTGGAATATACTCTTTCAATGAACCCACCGAAGTTTGAAGAACCAAGGCTTTTTTCTCCACACTTATAGAGTTTAAACCTTCGTAGAAATAACGTATTTGTTCTATATCAGCTCCTGGCTTTAGAATAAAATTGAATTTAAAACCCTCTTCAGTAGTGTTTAAAACCAAGTCGATTCCAGGGTAGATTTCTATCAAACTCAGTTCTTCATAAACGGTTTGATTGCTTCGCCAACGTTCTGGATCGGAACCTAGGAGGTAGTTGACTTTATGAAATAATGGTTTAGATTCTTTAATTTCAGACGTTTGTGATCCTATAAATTGCAGTTTAAAGCTGTGTCCATTTACCTTCTCAGTATGGTGGAGCGCATGTTCGTCGAGAGGGAGGATGTTAAACGATATAGCATCTTTTTCAATGAAAATACTTCCGGAATTTAAACGCAAGCGATAAAGAAAAGCATCTCCCCATTGTCCGGTATTGGCCTCAAAAACTCCTTGTGCTTTTCCCATACAAAGGAAGAGCATACAAAGAAAAAAAGAAGAAGCACGCAGAAGGTACAAGTGGATTTAGCTTTTTTCAAAGTTACTCATTCGCACTTCACTAGGGAAGGGATGGAAGCAAAAAGACTTAAGAAAGGAGTTTAGTGCGTAGAAGGTACTTTTTGTTCAATGAATCGCGAAAGGCAATGAGGTAATGCTCTTCGTCTGCGATGGTTTTAAATCGTTTCGCTAGTTCTTCAGCTTTAAGTGGATGGTTTTTTGAGATCACATTCAATCGTTGATTCATTTGTTTTTTATCGAAATCACCCAATACTTCGAAGCTCCTTCCAGGAAAATCGGAAATACCTTCCTTGGAAGTGAATACGTGCGTGTTGGCTGAGATTTTATCTACTTTAAACTCCCTTGTAATTCTTTCCCAAGGTGAAAGTTTTAAGAGGTTCACATGAGGAATGTATATAAACTTTTGAGGCGGCTTAAAGTCTGCCGGTTGAATGCCAATTTCGTTCACATTCAACATAATTTCCTGAATTTTTGTCCCTAAAAAGCTAGTCTTAATCTGAGTTTCCAGCTTTTTTTGTGAAAGAGATAGAAGCCATTCTTTGCATTCATTTTTATTACTCACTAAATGCAGTGATTCTAAATGCGAAGAGAATTGAAGGAGCAAATCTTTAGTATCTATCATAGGCGAAGCCTTGAGAAGAACCTTAAGTCCTTTGCTTAACCATAGACTCAGCTGTTCAATAGGAGAGGGTTCGCAATCGTGAAGAGAAAAAATTTTCTTTTTTCCTTGAGGTCTGCGGTCTGGATCTACATAAATAAGATCAGCCATACCATAGAAGTAGTTTATCCAAGCTTCCGAATTTCCTGCAATGACTTCAATAGAATTAATACCTAAGCGTTGAAAGTTGCGCTTAGCCAAATAGGCTAGTTCAGCATCTTTTTCAAGATAAACCACGCGCCTAAATTTTTCAGAAAGGGCAATACTATCAATGCCTAATCCTCCACTTAAATCAATGGCCAAATCGCCGTGCAAGTCTTTAAATTTGTGGGTGGCCAATGCCCAAGAACTACATTGTTCTGCATTTAGAAAAGATTTGCAAATGAATCCCTTTTCAAACCATTCAGAAGGAAGTTTTAATCTGACTTTTTTTTCCGCTTCAATTGCTTGAATAAAGCTAAATTCTTCTGAAGAAAAAGATTGCCTAATTAAATCAAAAGTAGAGAGCAAATTCTCCTTTCGAAAGTTCGGATATTCGTTCCAAAATGCATAACTAAAATCGCTTAAATCAGACATTTCGTGTTAAGCTCTGAATAATATGAAATTCAGAAAGGAATTCTTTGGCAATAATTCTCAGAAGAGAATAGAAAGGCACGGCTACGATCATGCCCATCACACCCAACAAAGTACCTGCGGCGGTTATAACCAAAAATATTTCCAAAGGATGAGCATTCACTGAATTGGAAAAAATGACTGGTTGTAAAACAAAATTGTCTATCATTTGTGTAATCAGAAAAACCAAAGCAACCATGCCAATGAGTGGCATTAGCTCAGCTTCAAAAGGGAGGTTTAAATTCTGAGCCGTGGCCAAGATTAATCCAACTGAGGAGCCAATTAAGGGACCAACATAGGGTATAACATTTATGAGTCCTGCAAATATGGCAATGAAGAAAATATTTTCTATGCCAATGATAGTTAGTCCAGTAGCCACCATTACGGTGATAATCGAAACTTGAAGAAGCAATCCGATGAAGTACCGTGATAGCGTATTTTTCACCTTGGGTAAAATGCGGTCTAACTTTTCATGATGCTCCTGATTGATTGCTGAATAGAGCATAGCTGGAGCTAAATTTTCCTCTTTTAAGAAGAAGAAAGTGATAAAAGCAACAGAGAAAAGGGTAATCGCAAAGCTACCAAAGCCTTGTGCTAGATAATTGAAAAAACCGGTGATTTTATGAAGATTCAATGAATTTAAGATGGATGTTTTTAGAGGTTCAGAATCAAATTCTATTTGAAAGTCTGCTGCCATCCGCTGATAAATTCCAACTTGATTTTCAAGATAGGACATGATGCTTTCAGTATCTATTTCCGACCATACTTGCAATTCTTTTATTAATGCGGGAAGAAATAGAAACAGAATCCCAAAAAACACACTCAATTCAAGCAACAAAACAATCGCAGCAGCCAGACTAATTGGCATGCGTATTTTACTGATATGTATTTTTAATAGGAAGTCTAAAATTGGTCTACCAACAAAGGCTAAAATGGCGGATAGAACAATG
>CALCFH010000470.1 GCA_937900215.1 uncultured Cryomorphaceae bacterium | reverse complement strand
ACTGCCTCCGCTGTATTGCGTTCCGGTTGGACTTTCAAACAAATATTCCTTCGGCCTCTACTCTTTATATTCCAGGTACTTTGTTCCGATTCCACCAAAAGATGAAATAATTCTTGGCTCTCTCTTCCCTCAATCCCACTATACAATATCCGTATACTTTCTCCCTAGGTACATTTCAACACATTGGCTACATTGTAATACTCTTATACATACATAAAATGAAATATCCTTTTAACCAATCGCATTTCTTTCAACTCCTTCGCTATGAAATAGAACCGCAAACCAGTATCTACTCCTTTCTCGAAGATCTCCTCGGCTGGTCTAGAACAACTACCTATAAAAAAATGAGTGGGGAGCGACTGATTAAGATGGAGGAGTTTTTTATGATTGTGGGCAAACTGCCTGTACTCGCCATGTCTATTGCCGAGGTTTTTAAGGTGCACGATCTAAAATTGGTGCAAATGCACAGCGTTAGCAGCCTTCGTCATTTCCAGAAATATTTAGAGGGTATCGAAACCCTCTTAAAAGAAGTAGCCTCCGATGTCAATCACCTCATGCATTACTCGGCTTCGGATCTTCCGCTTCTATACTATTTTCAATATCCTGAACTCCTTCGCTATAAATGGACTTTCTGGAGCAATCAAGCCGCTCCCCATCAGGCTCTTCCTTTTTTGCCTCCCGCCATCATCCATGCGGCCAAGCGCATCTATGCCTTATACAATAGTATCAACTCCAAAGAACTTTGGCAGTGGAATGCGCTCCAAACTCAATTCCAGAATCTAGCTTTTCGTACTTCGGAGAACTTGGTACTTCCCAACGATGCGTCTATCCTTCATGAGCAATTGCAACAAATAGAACAAGAGATTGCAAAATCCGCTCTCTCGGGGAAAAAGCAGGGCGGGGGTTTGTTCGAAGCCCGCATTCGTCCAGATCTGAGTTTTAAAAACAGCTGCTATTTCCGCTTCCACCAAAAAGAATTTCTAAACTGTTCCTACTCCAGCTTAAACTACTTCCGCAGTAGCAGCGAAAAGTCTTGCAATCTTTTTGTAGATGCCTGGGCCCGTGAATGGGCAACGGCCACCCCTTTTGCTAGCAGAGGCGAAACGCATTGGAAATCTCTAGGCCGCACCCACAGCGGTCAATAGCGCATCTTCTCTGTTGTATTCTCGCAGCAAATCTCCTTCGGACCTTTATGCTGCCTTGGAGCTCAGTGCCGCCCTACAGCTATGTGTAGGTAGACTGCCCAACCGTCTCCGCTCTCTGACTCTTTACGGCCTAAGGCTATCCCCGAACCGCAGCGGTGCGCATCCCTTTCGGATCTTTCACCCAGCGGTGTTATCGTATCAACTCAGAGTTGCCTTCCTGCTACTCACTCAGTGGCATGGAGAAAATATGGAGGGTTTGCTCCTGATCAATGT
>CALCFH010000469.1 GCA_937900215.1 uncultured Cryomorphaceae bacterium | reverse complement strand
TGTCCCTAACTCACGTTAATAACGTCCCTAACTCACTATTTGAAATGCATGTTTTTTAAATTATTATCTCACTAAGAAAAAACATTATTTTCTATGTTATTATTATTGTCTTGTTCACAGTGTGAATACTTTGTTTTAAAATCGCTTTGATGTTAACGGAATGTTTTTCTATTAACAATTTACTAACCTAGCTGAGAATTTTAATTGCTTCGAAAGCAAAGATATACTTGTATAATTGACAAGTTGAAAAAGGCTGTTCATAAGATTCATGTTTGAATTTTATTGCAGACTCTCTTTTCATTACTCACCCCATATTTGTTTATAAGACGTTTAAACCTAATTAAAAGTTGTGTATTGTTATTGGAATAAATATTTTCATTAGTCATAATTATTGAATTGTATTTGTGTTTTTTATTAGACTCTATTAACAGTTCTGAGTAGTAATTGTTAATATACTATCTAGAAACTCACTCTTGATTGTGAGTCTTTTAAATAGCTTATTCACATTTATGAACAAGGTTGCATCTTTGCAAAAAAGCAAAGAACAATGAATATATCTATTGGCAACGACCACGCTGGGGTAGAATTGAAAAATAGCATTATTTCTCTTCTTGAAAGTAAGGGATATACACTTACGAATCATGGTACTAATAGCTCATCTAGTGTAGATTACCCTGATTTTGGCCATCCTGTGGCTCAAGATATTCAAGAGGGTAGAAGCGAAATAGGTATTGTTATTTGCGGAAGTGGAAATGGCATTAATATGTCCGTTAACAAACATAAAGGCATTCGCTCCGCTTTGTGTTGGAATGAAGAACTGGCGGAACTGGCTCGTTTACACAATAATGCAAATGTGCTTGCGCTTCCTGCTCGTTTTATTTCAGAAGAGATGGCTGTAAAATGCGTTATTCGATTTATTTCAACCTCCTTCGAAGGCGGAAGACATGAAAATAGAGTTAAGAAGATAGATTTGACTCTTTAAGATAGGTCTGGACCGTTTTTAAATAGGTCTTACTTACCGGAATCTTAAGAGCATCTGACGCTAAAAGTAGTTTCAAACCTTGCGCATTGCCTTGAATGCCTTCTACTTTTTCAATATTCACAATGAAGCTGCGGTGGCATCGAATCAATTGAGGGTATAATTGAAGCGTGTCCTCTACAGAACTTAAGGTACTTCGGAGTAATTGCGCTCTATTGTAATTGGCCGCTGTGTAAATTTCCACATAGTTTCCTTCTGCCCGCACGCACAGAAGATCATCCAAAGAAGTATGCAATTCTTCATCTCTATTGTTTCCACAGAGAACAATACGTTCTGTTTGATTTTCACTTTTATGCCTTGAACGTAAAGTATCGAGATTCTGTGCTTCCCTTAAGGAATTACGCAACAAACGATTGTGCTTTAGAATGGTCAATATTCCCACTGGAAGAGCGCCAACAGCCAATGTTGAAATTTGCATGAGTAGAAATAAATCAAGCCTCATTTCTGACCAACCTCTACTCCAGACAAAAATGAAATTGGCTGATCCAACCATAAAGAAATGCAAAAGAGTCATGCCTATATTTCTGCCAACATTCCAATTTTCTGATTTAAAATAGGAAGGGAAAGATAGAATGGCAATGTAGTGGGTAGCCAAAACCGTAGCAATAGTTATTCCTCCAAAACCGATACAAATACTGGCTCTTAGAGAGTCAGGTTGTAATTGCGAAAGACCAAATGGTCCCACGAAAAAAAGAATAAAGGCAACCAATATGCCTACAGTTACGGCCTGCTGTATTTGATCAATTCCTTTTTTAACTGAGGGATAAGGAGAGGATAATATCTTAGAAATAGTGTTCTTAATAGAGATCAAAAGCATTGAATTTAAGCGGCGGGTATATCTAGTTTAGAAAATAAGGCTTTCCATTCGCTCTGTAAATAGGGTTCTAAATCCTTCCATTTTATGAGTAGTTCAATTTGCCCTACGGCATGCGGTGCAATTTCATATGAATTATAAATAAAGTGCATACCCTGATCAGAAATCTTGAAATTCTGGGGTAGATAGAAACCTTCTTCAAACCAAAAATCGGCTTCTGACCAGGGAGTTTCGCTCTTTATGTTCTGACTTAAACGAAACTGATTTTCAGAAAAATTGGCAAAACCAGACCCTTCAGAATCTAGTATAAACTGATCTAAGCCCAATTCTTTTCCAGTGGTTAAATCATAATTAATATACTGGATGAAACTGTTTCCATGTGCCCCTCCTGTATAACTGTAGTCGAATAAGCTAATTCCTAGAATACCCCATTTATTGTAGTTTACATCCGCAGACCTTTCCATTTCCCAGCGGGTTACATAATCTGGAAGTTCTGAAATGATCTGACTAAATTCATCTAAAAAGCTATATATCAATTCAGAAGGAGTACGAATAAGGGCAGTATCTGTATTAGATAGATTCAAAAATTCGTTGGTAATGGATTTTTGGATGCTGTCAATCAACACATTTTCTTTTTGTGGACTTAATTTAAGCAACTGCAAATACACTTGGGCACAGGCATCGGAGCCTTCTGTATCACATCTGCCTACCGATTTATCAACGGTATTGATCACGAATGAAACAGAATCTAAGTCAGTTCTTGACTTACTTTCACTTATGGCCTTGCTTTTCTCTTGGCAAGAGCTAAAAGCAAGTGCACTAATTAAAGCGTAGGGAAGAATTACTTTTAGCATAGTTTTAAAACTGAAATAAAGATACAAACGTATGAAGTTGTTTAGTCTCAACACAGGATATTTTAAATTAGATGGAGGAGCCATGTTTGGCGTAGTTCCCAAAAGTTTGTGGCAGCGCACCAATCCGGCAGATGAACGCAATTTGTGCAGCTGGGCAATGCGAAGTCTGCTGATTGAGGATGGAAACAAGCTTATTCTAATTGACACTGGAATAGGCAGTAAGCAAGATGAAAAGTTTCTAAGGCATTATTATTTGCATGGAGAGGATAGCTTAGATGGAAATTTAAAAGCCCTAGGATTCCATCGTTCAGATATTACCGATGTGTTTTTAACTCATTTACATTTCGATCATTGTGGTGGAGTTATAGAAAAAAAAGCCGATGGAAAATTAATACCCGCTTTTGAAAACGCCACCTTTTGGTCTAATGAAAGACATTGGAAATGGGCCACGGAACCCAACGCTAGAGAAAAAGCATCCTTTTTAGCAGAAAATATTCTTCCAATTCAAGAAAGCGGACAATTGCAATTTGTAGGGGATGTAAAAGAAGGAAGAAACACTACACCTCTCGGTTTTTCATTCGAACTAGTCAACGGACATACGGATGCTCAAATGCTTCCAATGATTGAGCACAACGGAAAGAAAATTCTATTTATGGCAGATTTGTTGCCCTCCGCCGGTCATATTCCACTAGCTTACGTTATGGGTTATGACACCCGCCCTCTTCTAACTCTCGATGAAAAGGCGCGAATTTTAAATGCCGCCGCAAACGAAGAATATATACTCTTCTTAGAACACGATTCTGAAAATGAATGCATCCTTCTGCAGCAAACAGAAAAAGGACCAAGATTATTAGAAAAAGGAAGATTAACAGACTTTATATAATTTACCATGAATAGTAGAAAGACATTTTTAATTGCCACTTTACTTTGCTTTTTTTTATCTACCTCCGCTCAGCGCTCATTGTATTGGCAACAAGAGGCCCACTATAGTATGGACCTCAGTTTAGATAATGAAACACATCAGATAAAGGGAAAACAATCCATTCGCTATATAAATAATAGTCCAGACACCTTGAGGAGGATGTATATG